>DASZFO010000142.1 GCA_035939775.1 Pirellulales bacterium
CGGAAGCCGGCTTGGCTTGGGACCACAGCGGAGGGGCAAGCAATGGCAACCTCTATCTGGTGTATACGGATGCCACCGCGCTGCCCGGTCAGCCCAATCAAACGCAAGTGCGGTACGTCACGTCGAAGGATGGAGGACAAACTTGGGTGAACGATCGAGCCATATCCGCCGCGGTTTCCGGCAGTTCGTTCGAGCCGCGGATTGCCGTGGATCAGACGACGGGAAATCTGGCCTCATCCTGGTACGACACGCGCGCCGATGCGACCTTTGCGACGACTCAGTTTTTTGCCGACCTGAGCCTAAATGGCGGCACCAGCTTCGGCAACGACTTTTTGGTGAGTAATCTGCCCGCCGGCGCGCAGGGCCCGCCTCAGCCTCCGGCCAACATCGGTCTGAATAGGAGTGACACCTACTCCTATTCCGCGACGTTCAACGACAATAACAATGCGTTCGGCGATTACAGCGCACTGGATTTTTATAAGGGGGTCTTCCGCCCGGCCTGGATCGACAACTCCAACAATACGCTCGACAACCCGTTCGGCAATTTCGCGCAACCCAATCTATACACTATCGCGGTCTCTGTACCAGAACCGACGACCCTTGCGCTGTTGCTTCTCGGTGTGCCAATTGTTGGACTGGCGCGCCGCCGGCAAAAGGTCGCGCGGGGCGGGCAACAGAATTGAACGATTCAGACAACTGCTAAGCGCCCAGCAGGCGGGTGCGGCGCGAGCGACGCTCGGCTCGCAGGCGGGCGCGGCGACGCGTCTCGCTTGGCTTTTCGTAATACTCGCGGCGGCGCATCTCCTTCTTGATGCCGCTTCGTTCCACCAGTTTGCGGAAGCGGCGAACTGCCTCTTGGATCGACTCGCGATCCCGGACATTCAACTTAACCACACGTCCTCCTTTTTTCGGGCAATCGAATTGGTAAAGCTCGCGGCATGGCCTCCCGATTTAGGCCGGTCGCGAAGCCGGTTGGGAATCGGTTAGTCTACACGCTCAGCGCTAGCGCTGTCTATTGCGCATCGGCAAAAATCGGGCCGTTTCATTGGCCCTTTGGCCGCCCGTTGGCCCCGTCGGCTCTTATTCCGTCCGGGCGGATCGCGTTGGCAGTCGCGAGCCGGCAGATTTAGCGGCAGCGGAACATTCGGTGATGACCTCGCCGGAAAAAATTGCCCAATCGTCGCCATTTGACCGTCGATTTGCTCGGCCGGTGAATCTAGCGCCGCCCGGCTGCCGATGCGTGACGAAGGTTCGGTTGGAGTTCTGGGCGCTGACGCCTCCGGCTCGCCGACTTCCGACCTCCAACCACTGACCTCCGACTTCCGCAACTTTGGAGATTCCGCGAATATGACCGACCGCTCGCCTGCCCGCCCCGAGTTATTGACCGAGTTGGAGGACCGCCAAGAGCAGGTCTTGCGCCAGCTCGATGAACTGAACCAGCGAATCGAGCAGGCCGTATCGTTAAACCGATTGCATTTGCCGTTGTCTACCGTGAGCTTTCCACCTAGAATTGGAGGCAGTTGAGAGATTTCGCTGATTTCTTGCTTCACTATCCCAACGCAGCCATGAACGCCGACCCGCAATTTGGCTTCCGCTATCGGACGGCTGTGTTGTTCACCCACCCGCCGGACTGCTGCTAACAAACGCGCAGCGTTGACCGGCTTCTCTGGCGGCTCCTCCTGGCGAGCAACTGCCGCTGCCGCCGGATCGGTTTCAGCGGTCCAGCCGCGGTGATCCAGCGCCGCACAAGTGCCGCGGCGAAATGGTCTAGTTTTCGTCCTTTGTCCTTCAACCTTCGTAATTGATCTATGCGTCGCAACGACATCCGCAATATCGCCATCATCGCCCACGTCGACCACGGGAAGACCACGCTCGTAGATTGCCTTTTGCGGCAAAGCGGCGAGTTCCGCGCGAGCCAATTGGTTGGGGATTGCATCCTCGATTCCAACGAGTTGGAGCGCGAGCGGGGAATCACCATCCTCGCCAAGAACATCGCCATGCACTACAAGGACGTGAAGATCAACCTCATCGACACGCCCGGGCACGCCGATTTCGGCGGCGAGGTCGAGCGCGTGCTGCGGATGGCGGACGGGGCGCTGGTGCTCATCGACGCGGCCGAGGGGCCGATGCCGCAGACCCGCTTCGTGCTTCAGAAGGCGCTCGAATGCCACTTGCAGCCGATCGTGGTGATCAACAAGATCGATCGCCCCGACGCTCGGCCGGATGAAGTGCTGAACGAAGCGTTCGAGCTGTTCCTCGAACTTGGCGCCAGCGACGAGCTGGCCGATTTCCCGTATATCTTCGCCACTGGCCGCGGCGGCTATGCGACCCACGATCCGAGCCAACCCGGCGATTCGATCCACCCGCTCTTGGACATGGTGCTCGAGCGCGTGCCGGGACCGGAGGTCGATCCCGATTCGCCGCTCCAGATGCTCGTCACCACGCTCGATTGGTCAGACTACGTCGGCCGGATCGCCATCGGGCGAATCCAGTCGAGCACAGTCCGCCGTGGAGAGCAAGTCGCGCTCATGCAGGCCCACGGCGAGGTCGTGAATTCCAAGGTGACGGAGCTGTATTTGTTCGACAAGCTCGGTCGGACCGAGGTCGAAGAAGCCACCGCCGGCGACATCGCGGCGATTGTCGGGCTACCGGATGTCGAAATCGGTGACACGGTGAGCTGTATCGAGAACCCACGCGCGTTGCCGCGGCTGGCCGTCGATGAGCCGACGCTGCAGATGGTGTTCGCGGTGAACACCTCGCCGCTCGCGGGCCGATCGGGCAAATACGTGACCACCCGCCACCTTCGCGACCGGTTGATGAAGGAATTGGAGCGCAACGTCGCCCTGCGAGTCGAGCCGATTGAAGGGACCGAGATGTTCGCTGTCTCGGGGCGCGGGCTGTTGCACCTCGGCGTGCTCATCGAGACGATGCGCCGCGAGGGATATGAACTCTCGATTGGCAAGCCGCGAGTGATCACGCGGCAGGTCGGCGGAATCACGGAGGAGCCGTTCGAGTCGCTGGTGGTCGAAGTGCCGCACGAAAAAATGGGACCTGTGATGGAAATGGTCGGCGCTCGCCGCGGGCGAATGATCGAAATGCACAACCGCGGTGAATATGCTCACTTACTTTTCTCGATCCCCGCCCGCGGCCTGATTGGCCTCCGCACGCGGCTCTTGAACGCCACGCAGGGGACCGCCATCATGCACCATCGCTTCGAGTGCTATCGGCCGCTGGAAGGCGAGATCACCGGCCGGGGGAACGGCGTCTTGGTCTCGATGGTCGCCGGCCGGACCGTCGCCTTCGGTCTCGACGGCTTGCAGGATCGGGCCGACATGTTTGTCGGGCCGGGGGAAGAAGTCTACGAAGGGATGATCGTCGGCGAGAACGCCCGCACCGGCGACATGACGGTCAACCCGACGAAGGAAAAGAAGCTCAGCAACATGCGCGCGACCGGCAGCGACCGCAACATCCTGCTCAAGCCGCCGCGGCAACTCAACCTGGAAGCCGCGCTCGAGTACATCGAGGAAGACGAACTGGTCGAAGTCACCCCCGGCAAAATCCGCCTCCGCAAGATTCTCCGCGCCGAGCACGAGCGAAGGAAAGAAGCGCGACGACGGGCGTGATTGAGCGGCGGTAGGGGCTCAAGGTTTGGTGAAGGTTTCCGGCGGAATCTTATCGAGGAATTTGAGAGCAATTATCGTCAGGTTGATGGTTTTCTTCGCGTCTTGATAGCCCGTCACCTTCATCGGGACCATGCTGCCCTGAACGCGCCGATAATCTGCGAAATTCACTTCGAGCGAGGAAACCTTATCTGAGCCCGGCATTCGGCCGAACTTCCTGGTGCCGCTCAACAAACCCGTTTGCTTGTCCACCAGCCACTCGACCGTTCCATTCTTCTCCGATTCGACTCGGATGTGCGCCATCGCGCGATCATCAATCTTGCCATCCTCCAGCTTGGAGAGCTTGGCGTCCTTTGAAGCATCGGCGGGTATCGCGCAAAGGGATGCGAACGCGTGTTCGGTCTGCGGCCGCTGAATTGGGGTCGAAAACGTCTCCTTATTGCCCGCCTTAATCCAGCATGTTCCGCCGATGGTCACGAAGGTAATCGTCGCGTCTTCACCGGGTAGCCCAGTGTAAACAATCCGTTTTTCATTGTTGGGAAAATCGAAAGTGTCTTCGATCGTCACATCTAAGTTCTGGCCAAACACGTTCTGGGGCGTCTTGTACTTAGCATATCCCCTTTTCCAGCGATCACGCGTCTGCTTACCGCCCTGAGCATCGAATGCTTTTTTCGCGATCGTCGGAGCCGAATCGTCGTCGTTTATGACCGGAGGCGCGGACTGATTTAAGTCGGTTACCAGAGGAGTATTCTCCTTCGGCGGCTCGACCGCTGCGCCAATGCGGGCGATCCATAAGGAAGTTAAGACGGCAAGCATGGCGAGCCGTATCATCGAGTGGGTCGTAGGATTGTGCAATTTGCCCTCATAACCTGATCTTGAGCCAAATTCGTCAATCGGTAATTGCTGCCTTGCGCACTTGATCTCGGATGGCGAACAGGATCGCTTGTAGACCGCGCATGCGCATCATGCCGAGGGCTTGGACCAGGCCGAGGCGCTGCAGGAGGTCGGGCTGGACGGATAAAACCTCTTCAGCCGAAGAGCCGGAGAAGGCATCGACAAGGATGCCGACGAAGCCCTTGACCGTCGGCGCCTCGGGGGCCACGTCGCCGTAGACTTGCACCTGGCCGTCGTTCACCTCGACCCACAGGAACACGGGTGTTTGGCATTCGTGAACGCGGTGCTCGCCACGATCCTTCTCTGCCTGATACCGCGGCGGAAGCGGCGGCAGTCCTTCGGCGAATTCGAGCAACAACTCGAGCCGCTCGCGCGGTTCCAGCCCGGCGAATTCATCGACGATCCGATCGAGTTTTGTCGCGGCAGTGGACATGAAATCCGTGGCGGGACAATTAGTTCCGGTACGGTGCATCAAGTCCGCGCAGACGCACCGGAAATGGCCGCTGATGCACGGTGCGTCCGCGCTTCGCTTGACACACCCTACAATTCTATCCTGCAGCGTGCGCCACTGGCTCTGGTTTCGGCGTTTCCGCGATTGGCTGCGGAGGCGCGCTCGGCACGAAGGAACTGGGCTCGGTGGGTGCGACCGCTCCCGGCCCTCGTTCAACCGGCAGGCCGACGGCGTTGCCCCATTCGGTCCAGGAGCCATCGTAATTCTTTACGTTTCGGAACCCAAGTAAATACTTGAGCACGAACCAGGTATGGCTCGATCGCTCGCCGATCCGGCAATAGGCCACAATCCGGGCGCCTCGCTTGAGCCCGCCATCCTTCAAATAAAGCTGCTCCAATTCCTTGGGCGATTTGAACGTGCCGTCTTCCTTAGCCGCCTTGCCCCAAGGGATATTCACCGCGCCGGGGATGTGCCCACCGCGCAGCGCGCCTTCCTGTGGATAGTCGGGCATGTGCAGCAATTGGCCGGTGAATTCGCCGGGCGAGCGGACATCCACCAGCGGTTTGCCCGAGCGGGCGTGCTTGAGCACTTCGTCGCGGAATGCCCTAATTGACGGATCGGGATCCTTGGCGTGGTACTCCGTCGGCGGATAGCTTGGTTCGGGGTCGCGCACCAGGGGCTTGCCGTCTAGTTCCCAGCGCTTGCGGCCCCCGTCCATGATCAGGCATTTCTCGTGGCCGTAAAGCTTGAAGACCCAGAAGGCATAGCAGGCCCACCAATTGCTCTTGTCGCCGTAAAAGACAACCGTCGTGTCGTTGGCGATACCCTTCGAGCGCATCACCGTCTCAAAGTGCTCTTTATCGACAAAATCGCGGATCACGGGGTTTTCCAGTTCGGTGTGCCAATCGAGCCGCACGGCGCCGGGGATGTGCCCCTGTTGATAGACGAGCGGGTCTTCGTCCGACTCGACGATCCGAATCTGCGCGTCTTGCTGGTGCTCGGCCACCCATTGGGTCGAAACTAGCACCTCGGGAAAAGCATATTTGGCCATGAGATTACCTCGAAAATCGATCGGAAGTGAATGCGCTCAGCCTACTAAAGCAAGTCGCGGGCCGCAATCGGGTAGAAACGCAAAAAGTGGCGCGCATCGCTGCTACGTCAGGCCGATGGGGAAATCACTTAGCAGTTCCGTTCCGCGGTCTGTCACGAGATAGTCGTTTTCCAAGCGGACTCCCGCGCGCAGGTCAGGCGCATAGATGGCCGGCTCGACCGCGATCACATCCCCGGCCTCAAATGTGTCGTCCCAGTTAGGATTCAAATGGGGCGGCTCGTGCGGAAACAGGCCGATGCCGTGACCGAGGTGCGAATTCCAGGTTCCGTCCGGAAACTGCTCTAAGTGTTGCCGTACCTCTTCGTACAATTCGCGGCAACGCTTACCTGGACGAACCACGCGCTCGACGATGGCAAACGCTTGGCGGACATGGTCGCAGGCCTGAAGCTGCCGGTCGCTCGGCCGGCCGCCAACGGCCAATGTTCGCGAGTTGTCGGCGAAATAGCCGCGATATGCCGGCCCGAGGTCCAAAATGTAAAGCTCGCCCGCCTCGGCGCGTCGATCGCGCGGCGGGCCGCCATGAACTGCGCACGCGTAATCGTTGCCGGTCCCCGTCAGCGGCTCGGCGAACTCTCTCACGGCAACCGCCTGGAGTTCGTTGTACACGTCCAATTCGTTCACGCCCGGCGCGACGATTTCGCGTGCCCGGGCGTACATCGCGCCGGTCGCCGCGATGGCCTTCTTGAGCCGCGCGAGTTCGTCAGGATCCTTGCGGCGGCGCAAGTGGTGCATGACCGGCTCGATGTCGATCAACTTCGCGGGCAGCGGCGCCGCCAGGCACGGCGGGAAGGAGGAGAATTCGACGCCGATCGATCGCGGTTTCGGGCGAGCCGCAAGAGCTTTTAGCAACACTTGCGACGAAGCAGCTCGCTGGTCCTGGCGAAGCGTCGAAAGCCATTTGGCATCGTAATGAAGAACTTCGTCTGCTTCCGCTGGATCGCGCGAGTCGCTCGGGGCAACCAAAGTCATTCGCCCGTCGGCCGAGAGGACCGCGACTGGTTGAAACTTCCATTCGAACCGCGGCCCAGTCAACCATTGCACATGCTCGATCTGAGTCACGATGACCAGATCGAGCTTCAATTCGGCCATCCGCTCCAGCAAGCGCCGCTGGCGGCCGCGGCAGGCAACTAGATCGATATCGTTCGTTGGCATTGCCAAAGTCCACAGTTGATTTCCCAAACGGTTGAATGGCGCGCTAGCAGATTGTAGCAAATGCTGCGTCGTTGAATTTCGCGACTATCTCACTAAGCCCTAATCAACCAATAACGCGGCACCGCTAGGTTCGTGTGCCGAGTTGAGAGAGTTCGTGCGGTCGGCAACGACACACGGCGTCGCCGCCCATGTAGGGACCGCCCTCTGTGCATTCAGTGACGGCTGTGTTCCTGAAATGAGACTTTCCGCTCGATTTGAGACGATTTTGGATCAACTCGAGTCAGCGGAAACATCAGACATCGCATCATTATTTTGCCATAACCCATTTGTATATTGAAAGTTACGTAGCGGCAAATCGCATTTGCGGGACTTCCCGATAGCGGACGGCATTAGAATTGCACACTCTTTTTGCGGAGAGGCGAACTTTTTCATAGTATCTACTCAGAGACGCAGGGAGGATCCCGTGTTGATTCTTAGACGCAAGGTGGGTGAAAAGATCGTCATTGGTGACGGAATCACGGTGGTGGTCAGTCGGGTATCAGGTGGACGCGTGACACTGGGTATCGAAGCGCCGAACGACGTTCATATCGTGCGAGGCGAACTGAAGGTTTTCGATGAGCAGCATCCGCGGCCGACAGTGCCGCTGATGGCTCTGCCGACGGGCAGTTTCCATGAGCTGCCGGCGGCCCCCGATGTGCCTCGACTCCCTCGCTAAGCTTTGTCATCGAATTTGGGCGGGGCGGCGCGTCGCCGTCTGGACACCCCGAGCCTTCAAAGCGTGTCGCCCCGCCACTTCCACAACAGGGACCCTGGCCTGTAGTGCCATCATCGTCCCCTCTTTCGCGCCGCTTGCGCTTGACTGGATTCGCCGGAACGCCCTATACTCCCTTAGCTACGTGAGTTAGGGCCTAACCGAAATTGGCCTGCGGAGAGGGGGACAGTTCCCTTTTGTCCCGACGAGCACCACGGCGATGGTGCATGCACGGAAGGGGACAGTCCCTCTCGGCCGTTTGAGGTCCAGATTGGGCGAATGATGAAAACCGAACGCCGCCACGAATTGCAGCACAATAGCTTGGCCGACATGCTGAGCGACGTCGGCGAGAACGCCAAGCCGTACGCCAAGGGCTTGCTCGGAGTGGCGCTGGCGGCGCTCGTGGTCGTCTGTGCTTATCTCTATCTCTCGAAGCGGGCGGAGGCGGAAGACGGCGCCAGTTGGGATCAAACCTGGCAGGCCATCGACCGGCAGGACATGGAAGGCTTGCGGGAAGTCGTCAAGACATATCCCAACAAGCCGGCCGCGATCTGGTCGCAGCTAGTGTTGGCCGACATGGAATTGAGCAGCGGCGTCACGAAACTGTTTGTGCAGAAATCGACTGGCCGCGATCTGATCCGCACCGCGTTGGACGATTATCAGAACGTGGCCGAGCACGCCGTCCATCCGCAAGAGCGTGAGCATGCCCTGTTTGGAATCGGTCGGTCGCAGGAATCGCTCGATCAACTCTCCAAGGCCCGCGAGGCTTATGAGCAGTTGGTGAAGAACTATCCCAGCGGTCCCTACGAAAAGCGGGCCCAGCAGCGGCTCGATGAATTGGCCCGCGACTCCGCGAAGAACTGGTACGACTGGTTCGAAGCGACTGAGCCGCCGACATCCAACATTGGCAAGGGAAGCCCGTTTGCAAGCCCGCTTGACGAAAAGGGACCGACGGGACCGAGTCTGCCGCCGCTGCCACCTGGATTCGAGGTGCCCGACGTCGGAAAGACGAAGAACCCGCCGCCGGAGCCGAAACCGATCGAGCCGAAGACCGTCGAGCCCAACGCTAAAGCCGACGAATCGAAGGGGGGCGAAGGGAAATCGAGCGACGCGAAATCCGGCGATGCGGCGAAGGCGACGGATGCCAAACCCACCGACGCCAAATCGGAAGCCAAGGCCGCCGACGGAAAGGACGACAAATCAAAATCGGAGCCGGCGAAATCGGATTCGCCGAAGCCGGCGCCTGCCGCGCCCGATTCTTCAAAGCCCGCCGCCGAAAAGAGCGCGGCGGGCAAATAGTACAACGGGCAAGTAGCGCAGTGGCGAAATGAATCCATCATTGGGGCGCGACGACTCCTCCCTCGCCCCTCGCCCCCCGCCCCTCGCCCCTCAGCAATTCGATCTGCTCGTCACCGAAGAGTTCGTAGGTCAGCGGCTCGATCTGTTTTTGGCGCACAAGTTTCCCACGCACAGCCGCGTGCAGCTTCGCCGAGCCATAAACGCGGCCGGCGTTTCGGTCAATGGCAAGCGGGCGAAGGCAGCTCATCGGCTGCGGCTCGGTGAACAGATTCGGCTCACGCTGCCGGAGATTCCGCGCGAAGCGCCGCAGCCCGAGAACATCCCGCTCGACGTGCTATTCGAGGACGAGTGGCTGGCCGCGATCAACAAGCCGTCGGGAATGGTGGTGCATCCGGCGAAAGGTCATTGGGCCGGCACGCTCACGAGCGCCTTGCAGTTTCACTTCGATCAGCTCAGCGGCGCCGGCGGCCCGACGCGGCCGGGCATCGTGCATCGCCTCGATCGCGACACCAGCGGAGTGCTCGTCGTCGCCAAGACCGATCGCGCCCATTTCGCGCTGGCCGATCAGTTCGAGCAGCGCACAGTCGAGAAAGAGTATTTCGCGCTCGTCGTTGGCAATCCCGATCGAGATCGTGACCAGATCGATCTTCCGATCGGCATCCATCCGTATCAGCGCGAAAAAATGGCCGTGCGCCGCGATCACCCGACCAGCCGGCCGGCCCAAACGTTTTATGAAATCATCGAGCGCTTCGACGGTTTCGCCGCAGTGCGCGTGACACCGAAGACCGGCCGCACGCACCAGATTCGCGTGCATCTCAATGGCGTCGGCTGCCCCGTGCTCTGCGACCGTCACTACGGCGGCCGCTCGCAACTAACGCGCGGCGAACTCCGCGGCGACCCCGACGACACGCATCTTCTCTTGGAGCGCCAAGCGCTGCACGCTTTGCGCCTTGCCTTGCGGCATCCCGCAACCGGCGAGCGGCTGGAATTCCATGCCCCGCTCGCGCCCGACATCGCCGAGGTCTTGGCCGAGCTGCGCCGCTCGCGCCGACCACTTTCGAGCCTCTAGAAACAAAAAACGCGTGTGCGGCGCGAGCATTTCTCCTTCTCTCTCTGGACTTCGGTGAGCTCAGTCGAACCGGAGAGGGCTTGCCTGCCGTTAGCTTGTCGAACGGGCGTGAGGGTGTCTCAGATTCCGGTGCGTCAGCGCCAACTTGACACACCCGACGGGCTCGGCGGCCGCAATCCGTTTGGCGGGCTAACGCACGTTCGCACGGACGCCACGAACCCTGCGGAAGACCGCCTTGCAAAAACCGCTGAAACTCTCACCGGCGCGTGGCATTAAACCCTCCCCGTTGGTATTATGACAGACTTGCCCAATTCCAATTCGAGATCGCCACCACCTCTCGAAAGCCCGTCAATGAAATCGCATCCGTGCCCCGCCCGCTCGGACTCAGCCACCCCTGCCGCCCCGCCCGCGGCAACGACTTCCGCACCAACCGCGATTCGATGGCCCTCGCTCGCCGCGCTCCGGCGGGCCGCCGTTGCTTGCATCGCACTGTTTGCAACCGCATTCTACACCGGCACCGCGCGGGCCCAGATTTACTACAATTCCGCCTCTCCCAACTCTGGCGAGGTGATCCCAGGAACCGAGGGAATCACCCCCGGCCCAGGAGTCGACTTGAGTGGCTGGAACACACCGGGCCATCAGCTCGAATTCGCATCGTTCGGCGGTTACGATTACAATTCTCCTCTAAGCCTTATCGGCGCTTCGTTTTTGAACTCTGACCTAAACGGCGCCATCTATTACAATGCGGATCTGAGCAATGCCGACTTCAGCAATGCCAATCTCACTAACGCGTCCTTCCGTTCGAGTCCGCCGGGCTATACCCCGATCACTTGGCTGACAAACGCGAACTTTTCCGGGGCCATCGTAGCGGGGGTGAACTTTACAAATGCGACGTACGCGGGGTTCACTGCAAACCAGCTCTATAGCACCGCGAGTTTCGTCGGAGGGAATCTGACCGGGATTGAACTTGGAGGAAGTGATCTAACTGGTTGGAACTTTGCTAACCAGACCCTCACGAGCGCTAATCTCTCTTCATCGGCCCTAACCAACGCCAATTTCGCCAACGCGAAGCTCGCCAACGCCAACCTTGCAGATTCCGCGCTAACCAATGCAAACTTCACGGGCGCAGTCATTAAAGGGGCGGACTTTAGCGGCAGGTACTTTTTTTATCCCTACGGCGGCACGGACTTTACCGCCGGCCAGCTTTACAGCACTGCCAGCTACGTCAACGGTGATCTTTCCGGCATCCACCTTGTTGGGAACGACTTGACTGGATGGAATTTCGCCAACCAGAATCTGACGAGCGCCGACTTTTCTGGCTCCAACCTAAGCGGTGCTGATTTCAGCAACGCGAATCTAACCAATGCATCGTTCTATTCTGCGAACGTGTATTTTGTCAGGGTCACCCAGTTGGCCGATGTGAGTTTCAATGGCGCGATCGTCAAAGGGGCGAACTTCGGATTCAACGGCTTGTTGACGGCGAGCCAACTCTACAGCACCGCCAGCTATACCATGGGCGATTTGTCGGGCATTGGACTTGCAAATAGTGACCTGACCGGCTGGAATTTCACCAACCAGAATCTTACCAGCGCCAACTTCTCTGGCTCGACCCTGGCCAACACAATTTTCATCAATGCCAATCTCACGAACGCCAGCTTTGGCGTTGGTAATGGCTACGGCGCTACCGTAGCGAATTTGACAAGTGCTGACTTTACCAATGCTAACCTGACTAACGCCAATTTGGCTTACGCGAATCTGACGAGCGCCAATCTTGGCAATGCCAATCTCACCAACGCTGTAATGACTGGCTCGACCTTGTCGAACGCCAACTTCAGCGGCGCAATCGTAAAAGGGGCGGATTTTGGCAGCTCCGCGTATGCTGCCATCGGTGCGAGACTCAGCGCGAGTCAGCTCTATAGCACCGCCAGCTACGTGAGCGGCGATCTGACGGGTATTGGACTCGAGAACAATGATTTAACTGGTTGGAGTTTTTCCCATCAGAACCTCACGAGCGCCAATCTTTCGTCCTCGACCCTTACGAATGGCGACTTCACTAATGCAATTCTTACCAGCGCGAACCTTTCCATCTCAACCCTGGCGAACGTCAATTTCACCAACGCGAATCTCACCAACGCCAACCTTACTGGCGCCATTCTGACTGGCGCCATGCTTGGCGGCGCGATTGTCAAAGGCGCAGACTTCGGCGGCGGTTATCTCTATGCGCCTGACGGTGCCGGAGGCATAAGCGCCTCGCAGCTTTACAGCACCGCCAGCTATGTCGACGGCGATCTCGCGGGCATCGGACTTGAGAATAATGACTTGACTGGCTGGAATCTCGGCAACCAAGACCTTACCGGTGCGAACTTTGGAAGTGCCGTCCTCACGAACGTCAGCTTCGCCAATTCAAACCTCACCAATGCGAACCTTTCCGGCACACCGCTTAGCAATGCCGACTTCGCTGGCGCCGTTGTCAAAGGGGCCAACTTTGGCAGTTACTTTGTTAGCTTCTACAACGGTCCCTTGCAGAGGCGCGGCGGGCTCAGCGCCAGTCAACTGTATAGCACCGCAAGCTATGCCACTGGCGACCTGGCCGGAATTCACCTGACCAACGATGATTTAACGGGCTGGAATCTTGCCAACACGAACCTCACGGGAGCTGATCTTACGTCGACGGTTTTGGCGAATGCCGATTTGAGCAACGCCAATCTTACTAATGCGAGTCTCGTTTCGTCCGACTTGACGAACGCGACGTTCACAGGAGCGGTCATTAAAGGTGCAAATTTTGGCAGCCTTGGCCTTTACGGGTTTGGCGGTCCCGCAACTATTTCGGCCGCCCAGTTCTATAGTACTGCTAGCTACGCGAACGGCGATCTGGGCGCCATCGTGCTGACTTATCATGACTTGAGCGGCTGGAATTTCGCCAACCAGAACCTCACGGGCGCCAGCTTCACAGGGTCGAACCTCACCAATGCCAATCTCACCAATGCCAATCTCACCAATGCCAGCTTCGCGTCGAACGCCGGTTACTTTTTCGGCAATGCGACGATCTTGACCAACGCCAACTTTTCGAATGCGAACCTCACAAATGCCAATTTTACTCAGACGGCGTTGACCAACGTCAATTTATCGAATGCCAATCTGACGAGCGCGAATCTTGACCACGCCGTACTGACCGGGGCGACCCTGACTAACGCTAACTTCACGGGCGCGGTCATCACCGCGGCGAATTTCGATGGTGCGAACGACTTCACCGCGAGCCAACTGTACACCACCGCCAGCTACGCCAGCGGTGATCTTACCGGCGTCGGCCTAGCGGGGATCGATCTCACCGGAGCGAACTTGGCCAGTTTCAAGCTCGCCCATGCCGACTTATCAGGGGCCACGCTGACTAACGTCGACTTCACCAATGCCGATCTTACCGGCGCCAATATGGCGAGCGCAAGCCTTGCCAACGCGAGTCTGGCGGGCGCGAGCCTGTCCCATTCCGCGCTGGACAATGCGAATCTCGCGGGGGCGAATATCGGCAACGCCAATCTTGACACTTCAACGCTGACCAACGCCAATCTTGCCAACGCAAATCTCACCAACGCGAACTTGGCGTCGTCGACGCTGACTAATGCGAATCTTGCCAACTCTAATCTGAGCGGAGCGAACCTTCATGACGCCAATCTCACGAATTCGACGCTGACGAACGCGAACCTCAACGGCGCGACGGTCGACGGCGCTCAATTCGGCGGCGCAAGCGGCTTCGGCGCGAGCCAACTCTATATGACGGCGAGCTATGCGAAGGTGAACCTGAGCGGCATCGGACTTCAGGGCATTGACCTAAGCGGCGGAAGCTTTGCCAACATGAACTTCGCTAATGCCAACCTGTCGGGAGCAAATCTATCGACTGCCGACCTGACCAATGCCAACCTCGGCAATATGTCGGCGACGAACGCCATTTTCACAGGCGCAAATCTTGCCAACGCTATGTTCAGCGTCAAGCAAACTGGCACCTACTGGAACGGCTATGGTAGTCAGACATACACCTATTACACCGGATCGAAATTGACGAGCGCGCAATTCACCAGCGCGAACCTCACCGGCGCTCACGTCGATCATTCGAGCCTGGCCAACGCCGATTTCACCAACGCCAACCTCACCAACGCCAACTTTGTTTCGTCTGACCTGACGAACGCGACTTTCGCTGGCGCGATCATTAAAGGTGCTGACTTCGGTAGTAGCACTGGCGGTAATGGCCTGGGCAACTTGGGCGGCGGCACGATCACGATTGTGGGGACGTTGGGCAATGGCGGGACGATCGGCTACGGCGGCGGAGGCACCACTGGCGGCAACACTCCGCTCATGGCAGCTCAACTTTACAGCACAGCGAGCTACGCCAACGGCGACCTGGAGGGGATCGGCCTCGAGAACCTTGACCTGAGCGGCTGGCACCTTGCTGGTCAAAACCTCACCAGTGCCAATCTAAGCGGTGCAAATCTTACCAATGCCGACCTGACGAGTGCGAATCTCGCTGCCGCCAATCTGGGAAATACGAATTTCACCGGCGCGATCGTTAAAGGGGCGGACCTTGGCGGTGCAAAGGGCAGCGTCGGCAGCGGGGGGATCATTTTCGCGGGTGGCCCCAGCATCACGTCCGCCCAATTGTACAGCACCGCCAGCTACGCCAATCATGACTTGACCGGGATCGGTCTTGAGAACCTCTACATCGGGGGTTGGGATCTTTCGGGGCAGAACCTTACCGGCGCTAATTTCGCATCGTCGTCATCGCAATACTACGGCGCGAACTTCAGCGGCGCCAACCTCACGACCGCCAGTTTCCGCAATGCGGACCTCTCGAACTCGAATTTTTCAAACGCCAATCTAACCGGCGCCAATCTCGTCGCCGCGAATCTGGCGAACGCGACTCTCAGCGGCGCAGTCGTCACGGGTGCGGATTTCGGTGGGGCGGGCGCCGGCGGCGCAGTTGTGCCGCACATCGTCATTGCCAACAGGCCGGACACGATCAATGTAGGCGGCGGTGGCGGACCTTCAAGTCTTATCGCTAGTCAACTCTATAGCACCGCGAGCTACGCAAACAAGGATTTGGCCGGCATCGGGCTTGAAAACCTATACCTGCCGGGCTGGGATTTTTCCAATCAGAATCTTTCGGGCGCCAATTTGAACTCTTCGACAATCTACAATTCGAACTTCAGTGGCGCGAATCTTTCCGGCGCGAATCTTTCGGGCTCAAGCTTTTCGAGTGCCATTCTCACCGCTGCCAATTTCGCTTTTGCGAATCTTACGAATGCGGATTTTACTGGCGCGGACCTGCGGGGCGCAACCGGTTGGTCGCCGGCCGTCGCTACCATCACGCAGAACACCATTCGCCCCGACGGGTCGATCCACGGTTTGGCATTGGGGCCCTACGAACAACTTGTCGTGCGAAACAATCCGCTCGCCATCAAGGTGAGCACGAGCGCGACGTTTGACACGAATTCAACGCTTCAGTTCTTGCTCGAACCTAATTGGACTTCCCCGATCGGGTTCGCCTCCGGGCTGACGCCTTCGCTCGGCGGCACGCTCGACGTGGAAATCGCCAATGGAGTTGACCCGAAGACACTTCTTGGCGACACATTCCAGCTTTTCAATTGGAACGGGACGTTGCCGGCGAACGACCGCTTCTCGTCGATCGTTACTGAGGGCGGCGTGAACTGGGATTTGTCGAAGCTGTATAGCAACGGCACGGTGAGCATCGTGCCCCCTGGCTACCCCGGCGCGAACCTGACAGGAGCAGACCTCTCCTACTCTGATCTGACCGGCTACGATTTCACCAAGACCAATCTCACCAATGCCGATCTTACCGATTCGACCTTGGCGAACGCGAATTTCACGAAAGCGATCATCAAGGGGGCGAAACTTGTCTACACAACGCCGGGCGGATTTAGTGCCAGCCAACTCTATAGCACCGCCAGCTATGCGAGTCGCCATCTGGAGGGCATCCTGTTTGCCGGCAATGATTTGACGGGTTGGAATTTCGCCAATCAGAATCTCACCAATGCCTCCTTTATTTCGTCAACGCTCACTCGCGTAAACTTCAAAGGGGCGATTATCAAAGGGGCTCATTTCGAATACGCGAATCTTACGGCCAGCCAGCTCTACAGCACCGCCAGCTATAAGGAAGGCAATCTGCAGGGCCTAGACCTCGTTTTTGACGATCTGACCCGTTGGAACTTCACGAACCAGAATCTCTCCGGGGCCGTGTTCGCCGAGTCGACCCTTACCAAAGCGCGGTTTCAAGGAGCGATCATTTCAGGTGCCAGCTTCAGCGGCGCTACCGGCTTCACTGCCGGGCAGCTTTACAGCACCGCGAGCTACATGCGCCACGAACTCGCAGGAATCGGACTTGGAGCCGACGACCTAACGGGTTGGAACTTTGCCAACGCGGATCTCAGCCGAGCGTATTTTGTCAATTCGATCCTCACCAGCGCAAACTTCGCCAATGCGGACCTAGCCGACGCCTTATTTGCAGATCCTTTTTTATCTGGCTTTTATCCGGCTGTTGCAGTCAACGGCGACTTCACCAATGCCAATCTGGCCGGCGCCCATCTAGACGAGGCGATACTTACTCACGCCAACTTCCGAAACGCGAATCTCACGAATGCTGGCCTCTCCCAAGCGAACCTGACTCGCGCAAATCTGTCCGACGCCAATCTCACCAGCGCCGATTTGCGTCTCTCAACGCTGACGCACGCCAATCTGGCCAACACCGACTTTACCCGCGCCGATCTCCGTGGGGCGAGCGGATGGTCGCCGGTCGCTTCGACCATCCTACGCAATACGATTCGGCCCGACGGATCGGTTCACGGCCTGGCATTGTTGGCAGGGGAAAAACTGGTTATCCGAAACAATCCGACCTCCGTCACCGTTCGCGATAGCGCGAGATTCGACGCGGGCTCAACGCTGCGGTTCTTGCTTGATTCCAATTGGACCTCGCCGATCGGGTTTGCTCCCAAGGTCCATCCCGCGCTCGGCGGCACGCTCGGCTTGGAGATCGCCGCAGACGCGTATCCACCGAACCTCGTGGGCGACACATTTCAATTGTTCAACTGGAATGGCCCGCTGCCGGCGAACGATCGGTTCTCGAAAGTCACGACCGCCGCGGGGCTGATTTGGAACTTGTCGAATCTGTACACCACGGGAAGCGTTACGATAACGGCCGTCAGCGGCACGTCCAATTCGGCATCGTCGAACTCGAGCACCGGGGCGATGAATCTCAATGGCGGTTCGACGGCTGCCTCGCTGACGAACACCACGCCCGCGACCGGCAGCTCGACCATCGTCAACGGCGGAACGCTTAGGTTGAATGTGTCGACCGGCGCATCCACGATCGGCAGCGGCGTGACGGCGAATGTCGGCTCGACGGGGACTTTGGAATTCGCCGGTTCGGTTGCGGCGCTTTCGTCGGGAGCCAGCGGCACGATCAACATCGCGCAAGCCGGCGGAAGCACGCTCAATTTGAGCGGGAGGAATCAGCAATCCGGCAACGTCGCCGGCACCGGCGTTGCCGCGATTAACTCTGGCGCGGTGCTGACGGCCAATCATATCATTCAGCGGTCGCTGGTGGTCGGTGGGACGGCGTCCAGCTCCGTCGTGACGGTTGACTCTTCCGGCTCGGCTGTGAGCGATGCGACTGCCGGTTCCAGTGGGCTCGTCTTGGCCAGTTCGCTGGCATTGAGCCAGCCGTTCATCACCGACAGTTCGGGGGCGGCGCTCGGCGGAATCAATGGATTGGAGCCGAATTCATCCGCGTCGAGGGCGTCACTTTCGCTCGGAGTTCTGTCCGGGGGCGATCAGATTTCCGTGCCGGAGCCCTCAACGCTGATCTTGGCGGCCCTCGGACTGGGTGTCGCGGCGATAACGATCCGGCGGCGAACGAGATTTATTGGTCACTGATGAGACGCGGATGGCACACGGATCGAGTGACAAGTAGGGCGCACTACGCGTGCCGACGTGCCGAATCGGCCGCGATCACGGATCCGGCATGCAGAGCATGCCCTGCTTCCCGTGTCGGCTCCGGTTCGCCCTTCGGTCTGAGCCTCAGGGTCGAAGACAAGCGAACCGGCTAACGCGACCGCCTGCAGGCTGCGCTCGACTCTCCCGGAACGGCACGGAGACCGTTCCCTACCTGCCCCCGGAACGCCGCAGGCCGTTCCCAACCGCCGCTGGACAGGTTGGCCCTGGGGACGATAGAATCTATATGCAATTGATTTGCAAATCGTCGCAGGGTTCGTCTTATGCCGGGAGAGCCTTTCGGAAAACCGCCTGCGGAGAAGGGGACAGTCCCCTTTTTTTCCGCGACCATCGCGGCGATAGTGCTCGCCAAAAAAAGGGACAGTCCCCGGCGGTTTTCGCAGTTCGCATGGGTTAGCTGCCTTGCCGCGTTTGTCGTGGCATGGTTGGGATGCGATCACGCGCCGGCGACTCAGTCGGGCAAGCCGGTGATTGCGGTGAGCATTTTTCCGGTGGCCAATCTGGTCGAGCAGTTGACCGACGGTTGGGCCGAGGTGGCGACATTGTTGCCCGCCAGCGCTTCGCCGCACGACGTTGAAATCACTCCCGATCAGATGCGGCAGGTCGCGCGGGCCGATCTGTTGGTCGTGGTCGGCATGGGGCTCGATCCGTGGGCGGAAAAGGCCGCCGAGGCCGCGGATTCCACGCGGATTCAGGTGCTCCGGTTTTCCGATCTGATCGCCGCCAGCGGTACAACGAGCCCATCCGAAAACCACTTGGGGAGAGGGGGACAGTCCCCTTTTGTTCCCGACCATCTGGCGACGGTGCCCGCTCCACAAAAGGGGACAGTCCCCGCCGGTTCTCGGGCGGCGAAGGAAGATGCCCGCAATCCACGGCCGCAGAACAACCATCTGTGGCTCGATCCCGTGCTGACGATCAAATTCGTTGAAGCACTATCGCGGCGGCTCAAAGAGCGATATTCGGAGCACGCGGCGGCAATCCAAGCGGCGGCGGACAAATTGCTTGCGGACTTGCACCAACTCGATCGCGAGTATGCCGAGCAGCTTGGCGCGGTTCGGAACCGCAAACTCATCACGTTTCACAGCGCCTTCGATCTGATTGCCGACCGATACCATCTGAAGATCCTTGTGCGATTGACGGATATCGAGCTGACTCCCGGCGGCGAGGTGACGCCAGACCGAATCCGCGAGGCGCTCGAGGCGATGCAAAAATACAAGCTCAAGGTGCTCTACGCCGAGACGGAGTTTCCCGATCAAATCATCCAGCGGCTCCACGACGAGACGGGCGTGCAAGTGCTAACGCTCGATCCGCAGGGGAATCCGGCCGTTGACGGCTATCGCACCTACCAGGAAATGATGCGCTCCAATTTGAAGACGCTGGTCAAGGGGCAGAGCGAGTGAGTGCCCGTCACACAACCGCCTGGGAGAAGGGGACAGTCCCCATTTTTTCTCCGCCGACCATCGCGGCGATCGTGTCCGCGCAAAATGGGGACGGTCCCCGGCGGTTTTGCGAGGGGCAGAGCGAGTGAGGACGACACGTGACTAGCCACGATCACGACGACGCGGAATGTGGAACATCTGCCGTGGCAGGTGGAACATCTGCCGTGGCAGGTGGAACATCCGCCGCGGAGGGCTGCCCGCATGGCAGCCTGGCGGAGCATCGCGCGGGGGCAGACGCGATTTGCGTCGATCACGTGAGTTACCGCTACGATTCGGCTGGTGGCCAGTCGCAGCGGCCGGCCCTGCGCGACGTGACGCTGCATATCGAGCGCGGGTGCAGCCTCGGGATCATCGGGCCAAACGGCGCCGGCAAGACCACGCTCCTCAAGATCATGCTCGGGCTGCTGGAAGGTTACTCGGGGAGCGTGCAGGTGATGAGCATGAGCCCCCCCGCCGCGTGCCGCCTGGGAGGAATCATCGGCTACGTGCCGCAGCGGCACAGTTCCGAATGGCGGGTTCCCGTGACGGTTCGGCAGGTCGTCCGCATGGGGTTGGTCGGCAAGACGGGCCTGTTCCGCCGGCACTCGCGCGACGATCGGGCTTATGTCGAGCATCTGCTGGAACGGGTCGGGATCGACCGGCTGGCCGATCGGCCGATTGGCGACCTCTCCGGCGGCCAGCAGCAGCGCTGCTTCATGGCTCGGGCGCTTGCGGCGAAACCCAAGATCCTGATCCTCGACGAGCCGCTGGTGGGCATCGACGAGGCCGGCCAGCAACAGTTCGCCGAGTTGAGCCACGACCTGCACAGGTCGCTCGATCTGACGCTCGTGATCGTCAGCCACGATATTCGGGCGATCGCCACCGGCTGCACCCGCGTCGCTTGCCTGAATCAGACGATCCACTATCACGACTCGCCCGCGGGACTGACGGAGGAAGTGCTCCGCGAGGTATTTCAACATGAGATTTCTTGGGCGCTGCGGAGAAAGGAGGGCGAGCGCGTTGATCGAGGTGACAAGGTGACGGGGTGAAAAGGTGACAAGGTGGCGTCGGTCGCCGCGCGCTCCGGTTCGCAAGCGAACCGGCTTACGATAGTCTTCGAACTGGCTCCTGCCTCCTTCCGACCTCCGACTTTCTCCTGCCATGCTCGAACGCATCTTCGATCTCTGGCGAATCCATCTATTCCGCGACGCGCTCTTCGTGGGAATCGCGTTGGGGACGGTCTGCTCGTTGCTTTCGGTGATCGTCGTGACGAAACGAATGGCCTTCATCGGTGAGGGGATCGCCCACGCGGGATTCGGCGGATTGGGGACCGCGCTCTTCCTCGGCCTGACCGGGGGCGGGATGGGGAGCGGCGGCAGTTGGAAGACCGATCTGGTCGTCCTGGCGTTTTGCCTGGCGACGGCATTTGCGATCGGGATGCTCTCTCGCCGCCGGCACGTCGAAGCGGATAGCGCAATCGGGATCTTGTTGGTGGCGGCGATGGCTTGGGGTGTGCTGCTGACCGATTTGCATCGCAACGTTCAGGGAGACGATTGGTATATCCGGCTGTTCGGCCCGGCGCGGCAACCGATCAATATCGAGTCGCTATTGTTCGGATCGTTATCGAACGTCGGACCGTACGACGTCTGGCTGGCCCTGGGCGCAGCGGCGGTGGTTCTCGGGCTCTTGGCCGCGTTCTTCAAGGAAATCGTCTTCTATGCCTTCGAAGAAACCGTGAGCCAGGTGTTTGGGGTGCGGACCCGATTGATTCATTATCTGATCCTGGCGCTGCTGTCCGTGACGATCGTGCTCACGGTGCGGCTGGCGGGGATCGTGCTCGTCACGGCACTCCTCGTGATTCCCGGGGCAACCGCGACTCTGCTTAGCCGACGGCTGGCCGGAGTGCTGATTTGGTCGTGGTGGATCGGAATGATCGGGATCATCGGCGGGCTCGTGTTGAGCCTGGAAGCGGGCAACCTCTCGACCGGCCCTTGCATCGTGGCGGTGCTCTGCGCGCAGTTTGCGCTCGCGCTGATTGTGCGATCGCCGCTCAATCGGCGGTGAGCCAGTCGAATTTCCAGAACGGGTTGCCGCAGTGTTGGCATTTCTCGCCGTTCTCGAGCAGGCTGCCGTGGCAAGAGTGGCAGTCGGCGATGCTGGGGAGCCAGGTGATCTGCCGCTTCCGCGTTTCCTCCGCCCGTGGATGGTCGCCGAAGGCCAGCGCCACCGCGATCGAGATCGCCAAGGGAAACAGCCGAAACATTACCAGCGGTGCGTGGCCCGCCTCGGGAAGCACCTGTTGCAATCGGGAGAGAAACGCCCGGCGGCGATCGTCGGCCGATCGCTCCGCATAGAATGCCAAGCGCTGCGCCACCACCGGTGCTTCGGCCATGTCGGCAAGCCGCAAGCGGGCGACCCAGCTCATGAACCAGTTGCCCTCACCAGCCAGATAGTGATTCTCGCGTGCATCGAAGGCCGCCTCGACGATTTGGTAGACCTCGATCTCGGTGTTCGTGTTCGCCTCGGTCTTGAGCACGGCGACCGGCAGGAGCATGGAATCGAAGCCGAAGGCTTT
This sequence comes from Pirellulales bacterium, assembly GCA_035939775.1. Classification (NCBI taxonomy): domain Bacteria; kingdom Pseudomonadati; phylum Planctomycetota; class Planctomycetia; order Pirellulales; species Pirellulales bacterium. Next base: position 22,357 of record DASZFO010000142.1, read on the forward strand.
CTCGACGTCGCCGTGGACGCGGTTGAAAAACGCGTCGCGAAGCAAGCTCAAGCCGTCGCCGAGACTGTTGGTCAACCGCTCTCCATCGCCGCGATTTTCGTGCCGGTCGAATTCGGCCGCCGCCGCCGCGCGCCGCCTGGTTCGTTCTTCTGCGCTCATGGAATCACCAGCGGACGTGTCGTAATCCGCCGCGAGATGACAACTACAGTTTTTCTGCGCAGACTGCGCAAAACGGGAACGCCGGGTCGTTTTGAAACTGGCTCTAGTCTAACTCAGGTTCATCGACGGGTCGAGCATCGAAGAGCTGGCGGCGGCCGACAGGCCCATGCCGTTCTCAGGCGAATCGCCACGAGCCAACAGCGCCCGCACGAAATCGATCTTCACCGGCTTGACCAGGTGATGATTGATGCCCGCCTCTTTCGATCGCCGGCGGTCTTCCGGTTGGCCGTAGCCGGTCATGGCGATGATCTTCGTCCGGGCAAATTCCGGCTGCGCCCTCAATTGCCTGGCGACCTCGTAACCATCGATGCCCGGCAGCCCGATGTCCAAGAGAATCACGTCGGGGTGGAACGCCGTGGCCATCTCCAGGGCCGCGGGACCGTCGTGAGCGATCTGGACCTCGTGGCCATCGAGCCGCACGAGGGCGGCGAAGCTCTTCGCGGCGTAAAGATTGTCTTCCACGACTAGGACCCGATGCCGGCCGATCGGCTGATGCGAGACATCGACTGCGGCCTGCTCGGGCACGCGAGCGGCGGCCTGATTGCGAACCATCGCCGGCAGTCGAACCTCGAACTCGCTCCCTTGATCGGCGCCGCTGCTTGTCGCCGACACTCGGCCGCCGTGCAATTCCACGATTCGGCGCACGAGCGTCAGCCCGATCCCAAGCCCTCCCTCCGACCGCGCAACGGTCGGATTGGCTTGCACGAATAGATCGAACACCCGTGGAAGCATGTCGGCCGGGATGCCGATGCCGTTGTCGCTGATTCGCACGACGGCTTCGTTTCCATCCTGACCGGCAGTCAGCCGGATTTGGCCCTGCGTCTTGGTGTATTTGGCCGCGTTGTTGAGGAGATTCGTCAACACTTGCACGAGCCGCAAAACGTCGGCCTCGACCCAGATTGTTTGCGGTGGGACGACGACCGTCAGCTTATGTCCGCGAGAATCGATCAGCGGCTGGGCGGTTTCGACCGCGCGGGCGACTAGGTTGGCTAGCTCGGCCGGCTCCTTGTGCAGCTCGATGCGACCTTGCATGATTCGCGAGACGTCGAGCAATCCATCCACCAAGCGAACGAGCTGATCCACTTGGCGCTCCATGACCTCGCGGGCCCACTCGATCATGTTGCTGTCGGCCACGCCTGCCGCGAGAATCTCGAGCGCGCTTTGCAGCGGGGCCAGAGGATTGCGCAACTCGTGCGCGAGCATGGCCAGGAATTCATCCTTGCGGCGGTCGACCTCGCGCAGGTCGTGCAAGCGGTTCTGCAACTCGCGCTCGAGCTGTTTGCGATCGGAAATATCGCGGGCGATCGCGGCCGCGCCGACCACTTCGCCCTGCTCGCCCTTGACGGGCACGACGCTGATCGAGGCGTCGAATCGCGAGCCATCCTTGCGCACGCGGATCGTTTCGTAGGTTCGCACGATCTCGCCGCGTTTCAGTCGTTCGATAATCCGCGGCAGTTCATTGGCGCTTTCGGGCGGAATCAGCATGGCGATGGAATGGCCGATCGCCTCTTCGGCGGTGTAACCATAGATCCGCTCGGCGCCCGGGTTCCAAGTTTGGATCGTACCGTCGAGCGATTTGCTGATGATGGCGACTTCTTGAGATTCGACGATCGCCGTCAATCGCGATTGGGCGACGTCGCCCCGCCGTTGTTCCGCCATGATCCCCCCCCAAATCTGCTCGAGAAGCGAGTGGCGCGGTTTCCACGAACCGATAGGCATCTCGCCGTCGAGCGCTCACATCCAATTATTCAACTCTACAATACAAAAGGCCAATCCCGATGCCCTGCGAATGAGCGGTTTCCTTGGCCCTCCTAGCGTCGAATGCGGATGACACCGCTTGCGTCCGTCGTCTGACGTCGGTGAATTCCAGCAAAAGATCGTCGTCAATTCCTCGGCCTCTATCCCGGCGCATCGACGCCGTCCTATAATCGAAGATTAAGAGCTTATCCGAAAACCGCCTAGGCAAAGGGGACAGTCCCCGTTTTGCTCCGCGGACTTCGCAAAAGAGGGACAGTCCCCGGCGGTTTTCGGATAGGCTTTAAGAACGCAGTTCCGGCGGCGGTCGGTCCGCCAGTGCAGAATAAAGGATTCGGCCATGCCCGTGCAGATGGAGTTGTCGCGGATCATCATCAGCGAGATCAACGACCAACAGGTCATATATCTGAAGGAAGTCGACGGGGATCGCACGTTCCCGATCCTGATCGGCATTTTCGAGGCGACCAGCATCGATCGACGTGTGAAGCAATATCAATCGCCGCGGCCGCTGACGCACGATCTCTTGGTCAGCGCGGTGGAGCGTCTGGGTGGCGAGTTTCAGGACGTCGTGATCAGCGAACTCAAGGACCACACGTACTACGCCGTGCTGCGGATTCGGCACGAGGGGGAATTGGTCGACGTCGATGCCCGCCCGTCGGACGCCATCGCCGTGGCGGTCACGTGCGACCCGCCACTGCCGATTTATGTGTCCGAGGAAGTGCTCAACGACGTGCTCGGCGGATAGCTTTGCAGTCGGCAGGAGGCAGGCGAAGGCCGCTTGCGCGTCCTTGCCGACTGCCAACTGCCTACTTCTTCAAAGCTTCGTCCCAATTGACGGCCGGGGCTGGGACTGCTACAAAAGGGCCTCGCGGGTGCGGATCTGTTTCGACGAACGAGGGAGTTGCCAACCGTGGGTGGAATCAGCGATCGCAAGCAAGAGATCAAGCGGCGCCGCCATCGCCGCAAGAAGATGGAGCACTTCAAGCAGCGGCTGAAGAAGGCCACCATATCGGAAAAGTCGGTCATCGCGGAGAAGCTCCGCAAGATGACCCCCGGCGCCGAACTGATCATCGAGCATCTGGGCTTGCAAGCCCGATAGCGTGCCCCTCGGCCGAAGCCGCGGTTCACGTCGGCACGGTCTCGTGCTGCTCTTCGTGCTCGAAGGTGAATTCTCCGTCGCGGAAGTCGATTCGCACCAGGCTCCCTTCCGGAAAACTTCCTTTGAGAATCTCCGTCGCCAATGGGTTTTGCACCTGCTGCTGAATGATCCGCTTCAACGGGCGAGCGCCAAACGTCGGGTCGTAGCCACGGCGGGCAATCTCGTCCAGCGCCGCTTCGGTCACGTCCAGCGCCAGGCCCGCCTGTTGTAATTGCTGCGTGAGCCGGTCGATCTGAATCTCGACGATCAAACGAATCTGCTTTTCCTTGAGCGGCCGGAAAATGATCGTTTCGTCAACGCGATTCAAGAATTCCGGCAGAAAGCGCTCCTGCAGGGCCTCTTTGATCGCCGTGCGGACCTCTTCCTCGCTCCCTCCCTCGCGCGTGATCTCTTGGATCATTTGGCTGCCGATGTTCGAGGTCATCACGATGATTGTGTTCGTGAAATCGACAGTGTGGCCGTGGTTGTCGGAAAGCCGGCCGTCGTCGAGCACCTGCAATAGGATATTGAACACATCGCGATGGGCTTTTTCGATTTCGTCCAAGAGCACGACCGAATAGGGCCGGCGGCGGACCGCTTCGGTGAGCCGGCCTCCTTCCTCATAGCCAACGTAGCCGGGCGGCGCGCCGATCAAGCGGCTCACCGTGTGACGCTCCATGAACTCGCTCATATCGAGCCGGATGATCGCCCGCTCGGTGTCGAAGAGCACTTCGGCCAGGGCTTTGCAAAGTTCCGTCTTGCCGACGCCCGTCGGACCCAAAAAGATGAACGCGCCGATCGGCCGGTGCGGGTCTTGCAGGCCGGAGCGGCTGCGGCGGACGGCATTGGCGACCGCCTCGACGGCCTCGTCCTGACCGACGACCCGCTGGTGCAGCCGTTCTTCAAGCACCAGCAGCTTCGCCCGCTCAGTTTCTATGAGCCGGGTAAGCGGAATGCCGGTCCAGGCGCTGACGACCTCGGCAATCTCCTCGGGGCCGACCTCTTGCCGTAGCAGCCGCCGGCCTTTGGAAGCCTGTTCCGCGGCCGGGCCGCGCAGTGGTTCCTTTTCGGCGGACTCAGTGGCGTCGATCTTTCTCTGAAGCTGCTTGCGCTGGGTGTCGAGTTGGTATAGCTCGTGATAGAGCCGCTCATCGACCGGCTGGCCGCGCGATTGTAGCTCCTTTATTTCGACCTCTTTGTGAGAATAACCGCGATCGACTTGATCGAGCTGTGTCTTCAAGTCTTGCACGTTCCCCATCCCGGCTTTTTCCGCTTCCCACTGCTCGCGAAGGCTGGCCAACTTGTGGCGCAACGATTTCATCCCGTTTTCGATTTCGCTCAACCGGTCGCGGGCGTGCTCCTCTGTTTCGTCGGCCAACTGCCGGGCGGCCAGCTCGAGCTGAACTAACCGTCGCTGGACTTCGTCGATCTCGGAGGGCACGCTCTCCAGCTCCATCGCCAGGCGGCTGGCGGACTCGTCCACCAGATCGATGGCCTTGTCGGGAAGAAAGCGGTCGGTGATGTAGCGATGCGAGAGCTTCGCAGCCGCGACCAGCGCCGAATCCTTGATCTTCACGCCGCGATGGTGCGCTTCGTAGCGGGCCTTCAAGCCGCGGAGGATCGCGATCGTATCTTCAACCGACGGTTCGTTCACATAGATCGGCTGGAAGCGCCGTTCCAGCGCGGCGTCCTTTTCGATGTGCTTGCGATATTCGTCAAGCGTCGTGGCACCGATGCAATGCAGGTCGCCGCGGGCCAGGGCCGGTTTGAGCAGATTGGCCGCGTCGCTGGCCCCTTCGGCCGCGCCGGCGCCGATCACCGTGTGAAGTTCGTCGATGAAGAGGATGATGTTGCCGCTGGCCGCCTCGACTTCGCGAAGCACCGCCTTGAGCCGGTCCTCGAACTCGCCCCGATACTTGGTGCCGGCGATCAGAGCGCCCATGTCGAGCGCGACCACCCGCTTGTTTTTCAGGCTTTGCGGCACGTCTCCCTGGACGATCCGCAGGGCCAGACCTTCGGCAATGGCCGTCTTGCCGACTCCCGGCTCGCCGATGAGCACCGGATTGTTCTTACGTCGACGCGAGAGGACTTGGATCACGCGGCGGATTTCCTGATCGCGGCCGATCACCGGATCGAGCTTTCCCTGGTTGGCCCGCTCGACCAGGTCGATCCCGTAGCGCTTCAGGGCCTGAAACTTTTCCTCGGGGCTTTGATCGGTCACGCGCGCCGAGCCGCGAATGCTCCGCAAAGCCTGGAGCAATTCCTTCTCGCCGACCGCGTTGAGCTTGAGTACCTTCTTGGCTTTCGATTCGACTTTCGCCAATGCCAACAGTAGATGCTCCGTCGAGACGAACTCGTCTTTCATCCCGTCCGCCTCGCGCTGGGCGGCCTCGAACACTTGCCCCAAATCCGGCGCGGGCTGCGGCGAAGCCCCACCGGAAATCTTGGGGAAGTGGTTCAGCTCAGCTTCGACAATCCGATTGAGTTGGTCGCGATTCACTCCGATCTTGTCGAGAATCGGGCGGACCGCTCCTTCTCCTTCGGCCAATAGCGCGCCCAAGAGATGCAGCGGATCGATCTGCGGATTGCCACAATCGGCGGCGAACTGTTGCGCTCGCTGCACCGCCTCTTGGGCCTTGATCGTGAATTTGTCGAAGCGAAATGCCATGAAATCGATTTACGCGATACGACGAAACGAACCGGAGCAAACGCAGCAGACAAACAACGAATTCAGATCTTCGTTTCCTCTGCGATCTCCTGTTCTCATTCCGTTGTTCTCATTCTTTAACCTCGAACTCCGCGTCGATCGCCTCTTCTTCCGGTTTGCCCGTTTTGCCTGCGCCGTCGCTACCGGTGGGGCCAGCGCCAGGAGTTGGGCCGGCGGCGCGGGCGCCCGCTTCGTAGAGCGTCTTACTAAAGGCGTGCGAGGCTTGCTCCAGCTCATCGACGGCCGACTTGATCGCGTCGGGATTGTCGCTCGTGGCCACTTCCCGGACCTTCTTGATCGCGGCTTCGAGCGGTCCCCGATCGGCGTCGGAAATCTTGTCCTTATGCTCCTTCATCAGCTTTTCAAGCTGGAAGCACATCGAGTCGGCCTTGTTGCGCAGTTCCGCCAGGTTTCGTTTCCGCTGGTCTTCGGCGGCATGCTCTTCGGCCTCCTTGCGGCGACGTTCGATTTCTTCCGGCGTCAGACCGCTCGATTGCTCGATCCGCACGGTCTGTTCCTTCCCCGTACCAAGGTCTTTCGCGGAGACATTGAGGATTCCGTTCGCGTCGATGTCGAACTTCACCTCGATCTGCGGAATGCCGCGCGGGGCCGGCGGAATCCCTTCCAGATTGAATTGGCCGAGCAAACGGTTATCGCGGGCCATTGGCCGTTCGCCTTGGAACACGCTCACGGTCACGGCCATTTGACTATCGGCCGCCGTGCTGAAGACTTGCTTCCGCTCGGTCGGCACGGTCGTGTTGCGCTCGACGAGCTTCGTGAAAATGCCCCCTTCGGTCTCGATTCCGAGCGAAAGCGGAGTGACGTCAAGGAGCAGCACATCTTGCACCTCGCCCGCCAACACGCCCCCTTGAATCGCCGCCCCTACGGCCACGACCTCGTCGGGATTCACTCCCTTGTGCGGGTCCTTGCCGAACATCTGCTTGACAAGTTCCTGCACCTTGGGCATCCTCGTCGAACCGCCGACGAGCACGACTTCGTCGATGTCTTTCGGCTGGAGCTTGGCGTCTTTCAGCGCTTGATTGACCGGGCCGCGGCAGCGCTCGATTAAGTGATCGACTAACTGCTCGAACTTCGAGCGGGTGACGTTCATTTGCAAATGCTTCGGGCCGCTGGCGTCGGCCGTGATAAACGGCAGGTTGATGTCGGTCGAGCTGGCCGAGCTGAGTTCCTTCTTGGCCTTTTCGCAGGCCTCTTGGAGCCGCTGCAAGGCCATCGTATCCTTGCGGAGATCAATTCCGTTTTCCTTCTTGAACTCGTCGGCCACGTGGTCGATCAGCACGTGGTCGAAATCGTCGCCGCCGAGGTGCGTGTCGCCATTCGTGCTGATCACGCGGAAGACGCCTTCGGCCACTTCCAGTACAGAAACGTCGAATGTTCCGCCCCCCAAGTCGAACACGACGATCTTCTCGTGCTCTTTCTTGTCGAGGCCATAGGCGAGCGCGGCCGCGGTCGGCTCGTTGATGATTCGGGCGACCTCGAGCCCGGCGATCTCGCCGGCGTCCTTGGTGGCCTGCCGCTGGGCATCGTTGAAGTAGGCAGGTACGGTGATCACGGCCTTGTTCACCTTGTGCCCGAGATACGCTTCGGCCGCTTCCTTCAGCTTGCGAAGGATCTTTGCCGAGATTTCCGGGGGCGTGAGATCCTTGTCGCCGACGTGGACTTTGACGTAGTCGTTCGCGCCACCCGTCACTTGATAAGGGACGATCTTCTCCTCACTGGTCACCTCGCCATGACGCCGGCCCATGAAACGCTTGATCGAGGAAATGGTCCGCTTGGGATTAGTGACCGCCTGCCGGCGGGCCAAATCGCCGACCAGGACGTCCCCTTTATCGGTGAAGGCCACGACGCTGGGCGTGAGCCGGTTCCCTTCTTGGTTCGGGATCACCTTGGACTCTTTGCCTTCCATGACCGCCACCACCGAGTTCGTGGTCCCCAAGTCGATGCCGATGATCTTTTCGCCTTGAACCATTTCTATCTCCTTTGAGCGTTTCGGAAATTCGATCGGCTTGCCGCCGATTCGATAAGGTTTGTTATTTCGAAACCAGGGCCGATGTTGGCCAAGTTCGATGTTAATTCGCAGATGAAAGGGCCAGCGCGCACTCCCAAAGCCGGCCGCTGGATCCGGCCAACCGCTTTTTAAGCAAAGGTCATGCCGCCAATAGACCGCGATGCCTTCCTGAGATAAGCCCTGACCTTGCAAGGCGTTACAATAGCGACTCGGCAACTGATCGCGGCGACTATCGTTAGAGCGGCACGAACTTCCTGCCATTTTGACACACGACGCGATCCAAGCGCCGATTGATGGCAGAATTGCCGTCCACCCGTTGCAGCTACGACGCCGGTTGTACGGCGCTCGTAGAGTTGAATAACTAGACGGTGCCGATGCAAGAGCCAGCCCATGCCTGCGCTTCTTGCGGACGGCCATAACTTGAGTTCCCATACGCCATCCAACTAGGTCTTCCCCGCGCTTGACAGTCGTATCTGGCGGCATTACAAGGGGATTCGCCGGTTCGCGCTCCATATCACACGCCTCTATCCCTCTTCTCTCGCCCCAAACTCCGGGGCCGTAAGGCAATCAAACGATCCATCATGGCAAAGGTGAAACCTTCCGAAAAAGGAGCCAAGGGATTGTCGAAAGCTCCGACTGTGGCCGGACTGCGAAACAAGATCGATCGGATTGATCGGCAGTTAGTGCTGTTCATGAACCAGCGCGCCAAGCTGGCCAATCGCATCGGCCACATCAAGGATTCGGTCGGCCAAGACGCCTACGACCCGGCGCGCGAAGAGGAAGTCATCGCGCGGGTGCTGACGTTCAACAAGGGACCGCTTCCGGATTGCAGCTTGCGATCGGTCTTTCGCGAGTTGATCAGCGGATCGCGGGCTTTGGAAAAGAAACTTCGCGTGGCATATCTCGGCCCGGCCTATAGCTACACGCATCTGGCCGCCATCCAGCGATTTGGACAGGCCGTCGAGCTGGTGCCCGTCGGAACGATCGCCGCGGTGTTCGAGGAAGTCAATCGCGGGCATGCGAACTATGGCCTCGTGCCGATCGAGAACTCGACCGACGGGCGAATCACCGACACGCTCGACATGTTCACACGGCTGCCGGCCAAGATTTGCGGCGAAGTGCAATTGCACATCCATCATCATCTGCTTGGCCGCTGCGCCCGAGCCGACGTGCAGGAGGTTTACAGCAAGCCCCAGGCCCTCTCGCAGTGCCGCAACTGGCTCGCGAAACATCTGCCGACCGCCCGAACCGTCGAAGTCACGAGCACCTCCACGGCCGCGCAAATAGCCCAAGACAAACCGGGCGCCGCCGCGATCGCCAGCGTCCAGGCTGGCGTGCATTTCGGCTTGAATGTGTTGGCCGAGAACATCGAGGACAATGCCGGCAATCTGACTCGATTCGCCGTGATCGGGAATCACTCCGGGCAGCGAACCGGCAGCGACAAGACGGCGATCATGTTCGAGATCGAGCACAAGCCCGGCTCCCTGGCCGACGCCTTGGCCATCTTCAAGCGCAACCGCCGAAACCTGACTTGGATCGAATCGTTTCCAATCGCCCGGCCCGAAGGGGGCTACCTCTTTTTCGTCGAGGTCGAAGGGCACCAGCACGAACCGAAGCTAGTGCGCGCGATCGAAGCGCTACAACGCCGCTGCGTGCGGCTAGTCATCCTCGGCTCGTATGCCAAGACCGCGCCGGTGTAGTGGGAGCGGCCGATGTCGGCAGGAGGCAGTAGGCAGGAAGCCCTTGGCGGTCGTAGTCCGCAATTTCGCCACGCCGCTCGCGGCGGGATGGCCACGCCAAAAGTCAATCGTTAGCCGGTTCGCTTGCGAACCGAAGTACCTGTCAAACCGGGAGCGCAGACCGAACGACGCGACTCAAATCAAGCAAAGTGACAAACGCGGTGCGTGAGATGGATTTCGCCCCGTTTTCGAGCTTGATTCTCGCGACTAGACGAACAAGAATTGATGCGCCCCTTGAAATCACAGCGGCCAGCTATGCCCCAACAATTCTAGACCATGAACGAGATCATCTTTCTCATCGAAGACGCTGCCGAAGGGGGATTTACTGCCCGCGCCCTCGGCGAGTCGATCTTCACCGCGCCGGACACGATGGACGAACTGCGGCTAAATATCCGCGAAGCCGTCGATTGCCACTTTGAAAACGGTCAGGGGCCAAACGTCGTTGGAGTACAGGCTTTAGCCTGCCGGCGGCAGCCTGAAGCCTGAACTCCAACGGATCGACGCCAACGAAACGCTTGACGCCGTGGCGTGGCTTTCAGTTCGGCGCGCGGGCAATGGCCTTGCCGTCAAGGAAGGCTACGCGGTGAGCCAGTTTCTCTCCAGCGCCGCCAAAGACGAGCTGGCGGTAATCCTGACGATGAATCGCCAGCGCCATGAAGCCGCAGCCGGTCGCCGCGCTAATTTCGAGAAGTATCTTGCCGCCGTTCCAGACGTCGCGCTACCGGAGAACGACCGTTTCGACTAGTTCGAATGCGTCAGATGGCGTCAACCGCGGGCCGGGAAAAACAATGGAAATGAGGTTGGAGAGACCAAACATCAACTCAAGCTAGCGCCGTGGGGCCCGCTTGATCTCAGACACGGCCCAAGTCATCGCGTCAAAGAAGGCACTCAGCCCTGCCTCATTGGCGAGAACTTCGGACGGAAACTCGGGGTAGGCCGTGATGTTCTTCAGGATCAAGCCATGCGCTCGCTGAAGGCGATTCCTAAACTCGTCGCGAATGGCGTCCGCGTCAAATGGTGGGCGGCTCATTAAGTGACCGAAGTTCACGACGATGCTTCCCCAAGAATAGAACGCAAACGGACTGGTTCTTGCGCCGCCGTGATCGAAGTCGGCAGTGAATGTCGCCGTCTTGCCGCCGGTTCCCCACCGAGCCTCGCCGCCATTTTTCCTCAACCAGGAAAGAATCCTTTGCGCGATTTCAACTTGCCGATCGCCTTTCTTCTCTCGAAGTTGCTTAAGGAATGATGCCTCGTCCCATACATGATGACCCAACGGCTTCTTGATTTCCGCCTCGGTTGTCTGGCCGAACAGGCGAGGCACCAACGTCCTCATGCCCTTGCCCACGAACTGGCGGACTTCAATGGCCAAAACCACGGCTGGGTCCATTTGTTTGTTCAGGAACTCAACGATCCGTCGCAGTTCTTCAGGAATGATGTCCGCCACGAATATCATCCGAATGCGACCGGCTTGCAGATTCGTCTTGGTCTTCTGCCAAAACGCTTCTTCGTCTCCGTCCGGCCGAATGAACTCCTGGATCACTTGCTCGGCGCTATGACCATTGGACACACAACGAGTCTTGAACTCGGCACGGATCTGCTCAACAGGCCAATAGACAACGGCGTTGGCAGCATAGTCGAGCATCTGCCCAACGACTTCACGCCGAATACGAGTGTCGTTGCTCCGCTTGACTTCGACCAAGGTGGGAATCCCGTCCTGGTCCAGAAAAAGATGGTCGAGCGACCAGCGGCCTGAACCGCCTTCCTCATCGGGGATGCCCATTTCCCGCTTTACTAGGAGCCAGCGACGAGGCGAGGTCGGCGCGATCTGATCGCCGACGAGGAGGTTGGGGTATTTGGCAAGCAAATCTTGCAGGTGGTCCTCGGTGATATATGCCTGTTCGTTCATCTCGACGAGTTGGCCGTCGTCTTGGAGCAGAAAAATGCCAGCCATGTTTGTCTCCAGTCGCAAACGGATTGAACTTCACCATTTCACAACTGCAACCTTCCCAGCTCCAACTACGATCAACCCCACTCGGAAAACCAAATGAAACGGAGTCATTAGATTGGGCCGCATCATAACTCGCGGACAGGCTCCTACAGCTTCGCCCTAGCCTCATCCGGCACCTCGATCTTGGTCGAGCCGACGGATTTGATTTCCGTCGTGGTCGTGCGGTCGGTGGTGCGGTCCTTGCCGTTGGAGCTGAGCGTGCCTTGCACGTGAACTTGCATCTTGGTAAGACGCCCGTCGCTAATCCAGCACTTCAGCGAGCCGTTGGGGTTCTTGACTTCAATCTTTAAGGGGTCGGGATTGTCGGCGCGACGCCGAAAGTTGAGCAGCAGTTGCTTGGCCGCGTCGGGACTGAGATCCGCGGAGTATTCGTCGCCGGATTTCTGCACGGCCTCGAGCCTGTCGCAAAGGTCTTTGGCCTGCTCAGCGGGGCTCTTGAAGTTTCGGATCGTCGACAGAAGAAATCGCTCGGGTCCGAAAGCGTCTCCCTCTTCGTCGGCGCTCCGCTCCAGGTCGGCGGTGGAAGCCCAGCCGGCGGCCCCTTTGGCGGCGGCCTTGTCGCCTATAATGATCAAGCCGTACGCATCATCGCCGTAATTGATCGTCAAGCTGACCGGACCGTCCTTCTCAATCCGCCCCTCGATCTTTCGGCCGGCAAAGCCTCCGTCGACGGTCGACGACCAACTGTAGTTGGCGCTGTCGGCGAGCTGCTTGATCGCGGATTGGAGGTCGTCCTTTGGCCCCGCGCCCATTTCCGACGCGAGGACGACGACGGCAACTATGCGGAGCAACGAGTGCCGAAACATCAGGAATCTCCTCTGGGATTCAAGGGTGGTTTCATTCTAACACGAGTTCGACGGAACGACAGCCGCAAGGTTATTAGCGCGTTTGGATTCCACGATGGCGAGTAACGTCGGTCGGCAAGCCGGCACTGGCCGACGTTGCTGGCCAGTGCCACATCCCGTTCCGCCGCGGCGGACTGGCCAGTGGCGCTCCCAGCTTCGCCAGCGTACCACTGGTTTCCCGGCCCCGAGTCGATGGTGGATCGCGGTCAGCCGCCGGCATCCGGCAAGAATACGAGCGAGATCAAGGTTTGGTTGTCAGCCGCCAGGCGATTGAGCGTGACGACGAGGGTGTAATCGGGGTTCTTGACGACATACGCGCGCGTCGAGATCGGCCGCACGGTGGCTTCCTTGGAACCCTCTTTGCCGGGACGAATTCCATCCTGAAAGGCACTCTGCTGCTCTTGGCCGCGCGTGCCAGAAACTTTGCCTGTCGCGGGCCACGGCACGTCGGCCACGCCGTTGCCGCTCGCCCGATCGATCGCCAGCTCGCGGCGATACCAGTCGTCCACTTTGGTCAATTCGTCCGGAGTGGCGAGGACGAATTGACAAATCGTTCCCTGATTGTGTTGCTCGAATCGCTGAGCGCCGGGATACTCGAAAGCGGCCAAGTGATCGGCCGTGGCCTTTTGAAGATCGGCTTTACCGGAATCACTATCGGCCACCGCCGCGCCGCCCGCGGCCAGGCAAGCGCCAACGAGCGTCGCTCCAAGCAACATCCTCATTCGAAACTCACTTTTCGTTCGTCAAGTTGCCCCCGCGGCCGGCTGCGAGGCGCGGAGAAGTTCCTCGAGGGCTCGCAGCCCGACGGGCTTGACCAAGTGTACGTCGAAGCCGGCATCGAGCGAGCGGCGGCGGTCTTCCGCTTGGCCGTAGCCGGTCATGGCGACGAGCAATAGTTCGTCGCTCCCCGGCCGTTGGCGAATTGCCCGGGCGACTTCATGGCCGGACATTCCGGGCAACCCGATGTCGATGAGCATGACTTCCGGCTGAACGGCATCGACCGCGCGCAGCGCCGCGGGCCCATCGTGGCAAAGATGCACGTCGTGCCCTAGCGAGCGAAGCAAGACGGCCGTCATCGTGCCCAGGTCGACATTGTCGTCGACCAACACGACGCGGCGGCCATGCCCGTTCGTGGCGGCGCCGTTCGCGGGCGCAGAATCGGCCGGTGCATCCTCTTTGTCCACAGGCACGACGACCGGCAAGCGCACGACAAACTCGCTCCCCTGCCCGGGCCCTCGGCTGGCCGCGGAAACCTCGCCGCCGTGCAGCGTCACCAGGTTCCGCACCAAAGTCAGCCCGATGCCGAGTCCTCCCTGCGAATGATCGAGCGTCCGGTCTCCTTGCGCGAAGAGATCGAAAATCTTCGGCAGCAGGTCCGCGGAGATTCCGGCCCCGGTGTCTTTCACCCGAATCGCCACTTGCTCACCTTCCAATTCGGCGGCCATTTCGATCCGGCCTCCGGGGTCGGTGTATTTGGCGGCGTTGTGCAGCAAATTGCCGACCACCTGCTCCAACCGCGTCGGGTCGCCCTTGAGATAAACCGCGGTCTCCGGCAGCGAGACGGAGAGGTCGTGGCCACGCGCAGCGACCAAGGGGCGCACACCGCTCACGGCCCGGTCGATCATCGATTTCAACTCGACCGTTTCCGCGCGAAGGCGGATCTTGCCGCGCGTGATCCGCGAGACGTCGAGCAGATCATCGACAAGGCGAATGACATGCTGCACTTGCCGCTTCAAAATGGACCGCGCCTCGTCGACGAGCGCCTGCGAATCGGCGCCGACCTCCAGGCACTGCAAGGCGTTCGAGATGGCTGCAATCGGGTTGCGTAGCTCGTGGCTAAGCGTCGCGAGAAACTCGTCTTTGCGGCGATCTCCCTCTTGGACCTCGCGAAACAGATTCGCATTGTCGATCGCGATCGCGATCCGCCCGGCCAGATCCTCGGCCAGAGAGACGTCGAGCGGCGCATAAACGCTTCCTTCGCGGGTCCGCGCCAGCGACAGAGTGCCCAGAACCTTTCCGCGCGCGATCAGCGGCAGCACGAGCGCAGCCGCGATCCTCGGCGCTGGAGCCGCTCCGTTGCCCGCGTCCGGTCCGCCCGCCGGTGACTCGCCAAGAAACGATGGCGCCAAGCGTTCGGTTTTCCCGGTTTGCATGACGTGCCGCGAACAGGCGTCGAGAACGGAACCGAAGGGGCAGGCGCTCGCGGAATGCAGCGCCGCCTCGATCTGGTCGTCGGCGCACGCCACCTGTGCCGGATTCGTTCGGTTCGCGCCCGCCATCCGCAGTACACTGATGTCCGCCAGCGATGGAATAGGCAATCGCGCGGAGTGGGCGAGCGTCGCGTCATAATCGAGCGAAGTGGCGAGGATCGTGCTGGCGTCGGCCAAAAACGCGGATCGCTTGGTCGCCGCTTCGGCCGCGGCGCGGGCGGCTTGCTCGTGCGCGATGGCCACTTGCTGCTCCGCCTGCCGCTTCACCAGCTCCGTCTTCCTATAAAGATCGACGAACACCGCGACCTTGGCCCGCAGGACCTCGGGCACCACCGGGGTCAGAATGTAGTCGACCGCTCCCAGCGAATAGCCGCGCGAGACGTGCGTTTCATCGCTGAAGCCGGTGATGAAGATGATCGGCGTGTGCTCCGATTTTTTCCGCTGCCGGATCATGGCCGCGGTCTCGAAGCCGTCCATCTCCGGCATGTTCACGTCGAGCAGGATCAGCGCGAAGTCTTGATACAGCAAGCGGCGCAAGGCCTCGCGTCCGGAACCGACGCTGACGATGTTCTGCCCCAGGTCCTCGAGAATCGCCTCGATGGCGATGAGCTTCTCGGGCACGTCGTCGACCACCAGGATATTGATACGGTCGTCCGCTTTCATTCAGCATTCATCAGTTAGCGTCAGCGGCAGAGCCATGCGCGCAGCACGCGCATCATCTGCTCGGAATCGATGGGCTTGGAAAGATAATCCCAGGCCCCGGCCTCGATGCACTTCTCCCGATCTCCCTTCATGGCCTTCGCGGTGACAGCCACGATTGGCAAGTTCTTGAATTGCGGCAATCGCCGAATGGCCCGCATCGTATCCAAGCCGTCCATTTCGGGCATCATGATGTCCATGAGCACGATGTCGATGTCCGGGGTGGATTGCAGGATTTCAATCGCCGCCCGTCCCGTCTCCGCCGATTCGATCGCCATTTGATGGCGTTCGAGCACGCTGGTGATGGCGAAGATATTGCGGATGTCGTCGTCGACGACCAGCACCTTCTTGTTCGCGAGCACGGCGCTGTTCGGATGCAGATCGTCGAGCATGATACGGTGCGGTTCAGGCATTTTTGCCACGGGCCGGTGCAAGTGGAGCGATGTTCGGTCGAGCAACTCGGCCGGTGACGCGACCCGCTTGACCACCATCCCTTGCATCAGCCGCTTCAACTGCACGTCGAGTTCCGGCGGCAGCTCCCGAGGTGAATAGATGACGACGGGAACGGTCGCGTCGGGCCACATCGCACCGGCTTGCTCGGCGAATTTCAAGATGCCTTCGTCCAGCGCGACCGGTTGCAACACGACACAATCGAAGCGCCGCCGCCTTAGGAGTTCAAGCGCCTCATCGACCGATTCGGTCACGGTCGTTTCCGTATCGTCGCTGGCGACCAGATCGAGCACCGCTTGCCGTTCGGCGGATTGAGGCGCCACGAAAAGAAGCTGTCGGTTGGAATGATCGACGAACGTTTTAATTTTGTCGAAGGCCTGGTCCAAGGCCTCCTTGGTCTTGATCGGCTTGGCCAGAACGCCCATCGCCCCCATTTGCAGGCAACTCGCCCCCTCTTCATCGGTCGAGATGATGTAAACCGGAATGTGCCGCATGGCGGGATCGTTCTTCATCCGGTCGAGCACGCGATAGCCGCTGATATCGGGCAGACGGATGTCGAGCGTGATCGCGTCGGGCTTGTACTCGCGCGCCAGTGCGGGAGCGGCGGCGCCCGACGATGTCACCAAGCCCTTGAAGCCCTTTTCCCGCGCCAAATCCAAGAGGATTCGCGAGAACCCTTCGTCGTTGTCCACGATCAACATCACCCGATCGCCGGTCTGAATCTTATCGCGATCGTCGCCCACCTCGTCGGCGACCGAGGTCGCTTCGACAAACGGCTCGGGCGCGGCTTCGACGGCCGTCGCGGGCAAAGCTTGCGCTTCAGCCGGAAGGCTCGCCGGCTTGCGCGCTAGCTTTTGCGGCGCGTAGACCTGCGGGAGGTACATCGTGAATGTGCTGCCGGCGCCGGGAGCGCTGATCAAGCGGATTTCGCCTCCCAGCAAACGGGCAATCTCACGGCTGATCGCCAGCCCCAAGCCCGTGCCGCCGTACTTGCGGCTGGTGCTGCCATCGGCCTGCTGGAACGCCTCGAAGATGATCTGTTGCTTGTCCGGCGGAATGCCGATACCGGTGTCGCTGACGGAAATCGCCAGCACGTTGCGGGCCCGGCTGAGCGTTTCGTGCTCGGGGCTCCAGCCGCCGGCCGCCGGACCAATGAGCAGCTCGACCCGGCCCTCGCGC
>DASZFO010000143.1 GCA_035939775.1 Pirellulales bacterium
AGGGCTGTTTTGAAGCGGTCGAGGCAAAGCGACGGCTTATCGAATGGGCCGCGCGATCGGCTGCTAGTCAGAGCGCGGTTCCCGGCCAACCGAAAGTTGACTCCGCTGATCGATCCCGCGACAAGATCTCCAATCCTTCAACGATTGGCTCGGTTCTATCAGCCGCTTCCGACGCTGAATTGACTGCGGCCAGCGGACCCACCCTCTGGCCCATCATCGCGACGTCCACGATATTCGCGCTAATGCACTGGACGTATGGAATGTCGTCGTTCCCGCTGTTTTTCTTTGCGCTGGGTTTAGGTTATGTTTATCAACGCACGCATCGAATATGGCCGTCGCTCGTCGCTCACCTGCTTTTGAACGCGACGAGCATGGCGACGCTTTGGTATCTGGTGACAAATCCGTCGAAATAAGATCGGTGCGCGCTCCCCTGTCGGGTCGCGGCTAAACGTTTGATTCGCACTTCGTACTTCGTATTTCATACTTCATCGACGATGTCATTCGGATTTGGAATCATTGGCTGTGGAATGATCGCCCGGTTTCATGCCGCGGCGATCGCCGACGTCCGCGGCGCGAAGCTCGTGGCTTGCTTCGACGTCATGCCGCAGAGCGTCGATCGGTTTGCAGGCGAAACCGGCTGCCGGCCCTATTACAAGCTCGACGAAATGCTGGCCGATCCGGATGTCAATCTCGTTACGGTCGGCACTCCTAGCGGAGCGCATCGCGAGCCAGCCGTTGCCGCCGCACGGGCCGGGAAACACGTCATCGTCGAGAAGCCGCTCGAAGTGACGCTGCCGCGGTGCGACGCCATCATTCGGGCCTGCGAGGAGAGCGGCGTTTTGCTTTCGACGGTTTTCCCGTCGCGATTTCACGACGCCAGCCGCGAACTCAAGCGCGCCGTTAATTCGGGTCGTTTTGGCCGCTTGGCCCTGGGTGACGCCTACGTGAAATGGTATCGCACTCAAGCGTATTACGACAGCGGCGCCTGGCGCGGCACCTGGGCGCTCGACGGCGGAGGGGCGCTCATGAACCAGGCGATCCACAGCGTCGATCTCTTGACCTGGCTGATGGGACCGGTCGTCGAGGTGCGAGCCGAGACGGCCACGCTCGCCCACGAGCGGATCGAAGTCGAAGATACGGCCGTCGCCACGCTCCGCTTCGCCAACGGCGCGCTGGGGGTGATCGAAGCCAGCACGGCCGTTTATCCGGGCTATCTCAAGCGGATCGAGATTCATGGCTCGGAGGGGACCGCGGTGCTCGAAGAGGAAGACATCAAGATTTGGGATTTTGCCAAGAAGCAGCGCCGCGACGACGCGATCCGTCAGCGGATGCAACAGCAGCACAGCACCGGCGGCGGGGCAAGTGATCCGAAAGCAATCGGTCACCACGGCCACGCCCGCCAATTCGCCGACGTGCTGGACGCGATCCGCCGCGAGCGGGCGCCGCTGGTCGACGCGCAGGAAAGCCGGCGGTCGGTCGAGATCATCGTGGCGATCTATAAAGCGGCGAAGACAGGGCGGCCGGTGAAGATCCAGCGGCAAGAGGCCGGAGGCCGGGGAAGAGTGACAAGTAACAAGTTAGATAGCATCGCACTACCTAGAGTTCGCCGGTGATCCGCAAGATTCGTGAAGATGAGCTTTCGATTTTGTTGAGCCTTTACCGGTATCTGCATCCCGCCGATCCGGAGCTGACCGTTACTGCGGACGTGGAGCAGCTATGGCATCGGATTGTTGCCAATCCCCTGTTGCACTATTTCGTCGCCGAGGTGGATGGTGAGATTGTGTCCACCTGCACGTTGGCCATCGTTCCAAATCTCACGCGTGGCGCCCGACCGTATGGCTTGGTCGAGAATGTTGTAACGCACCCCGATTTTCGTCGTCGCGGCATCGGCACGCGGATCTTGCAGGCATCGCTCGCGTTCGCTTGGGAGCAGGGCTGCTATAAAGTGATGCTGCTGACCGGACGCAAGGATGATGGCACGTTGCGATTCTATCGTCATGCTGGATTTGAGGCAGGCGTCAAGACTGGATTTGTGGCCCACCCGTGATGCCGCCCTATGCTCTGTCGGCGAGGGATATGGTTATGTTCCGCAGCATCCAACGGGTTTAAGATTGGGTAATGCGATTGGCGCGAAGTGTCCCCGACGAAGAGGACTCGACATGGAATTGCCTCGAAATCCAACTCGGTCCGTGCGAATCGGCTCCTGCACGATCGGTGGCGGGCAGCCGATTGCGATTCAGAGCATGACCGCCACGGCGACGCAAGACGTTGCCGCCACCGCCGCTCAGGTAAACGATCTTGAGGCGGCCGGGGCAGACATCGTGCGGATCGCCGTCGACAGTCGCCGAGATGCCGAGGCGCTGGCGGAAATCCGCGCGCGGACCTCCGCGAATCTGGCTGTCGATCTGCAAGAGAATTATCGCCTGGCCAGCGAAGTGGCGCCGCACGTTGACAAAATCCGCTACAACCCGGGGCATCTTTACCATCACGAGCGAAGTAAACCTTGGCAGGACAAGGTGCGTTTTATCGTAGCCGTGGCCGGCGAGCACGATTGCGCCATCCGAGTCGGCGTGAATTGCGGAAGCGTCGATCCGGCGAAGAAGGAGCAAGGCGCAGCCGCCGATCCGCTGGCGCCGATGCTGGCCAGCGCCTGGGAACATTGCGACCTGCTCGACCGACTGAATTTCACTCGCTACTGCGTCTCACTCAAGGACTCCGATCCGGCGCAAGTGATCGAGATCAATCGCCGCTTCGCCGCCGAGCGGCCGGATGTGCCACTGCACCTGGGCGTCACCGAAGCCGGCCTGCCGCCCGATGGCGTCATCAAGACCCGGATCGCGTTCGAGCAGCTCATCAGCCGCGGGATCGGCGACACGATCCGCGTTTCCCTCACCGTGCCCAATGCCCGCAAACGCGAGGAGATCGCGGCCGGGCGGCAGATTCTGGCCGACATCGCGGCCGGCCGTGTGCGAAGCTTCGTCGATTTCGGACTCAAGACGCTCAACATCATCAGTTGCCCGAGCTGCTCGCGCGTGGAAAACGAAGCGTTCATCGAACTGGCCGGGCAGGTCAAGGAAATGACCCGGTACGCCGAGCAGCACGCGATCACGATCGCCGTGATGGGGTGCCGCGTGAATGGCCCGGGCGAGACGGACGACGCCGACTTGGGACTGTGGTGCGGGCCGAATCTGGTCAATCTCAAGCGCGGCAGCGAGGACTTGGGGGCGTATCCTTATGACCAGATTCTCAATCGGTTGCGGGCCGAACTCGATGCGCTGATCGCTCGCCGCTCGCTAGCAGCGACGTGAGCGCAAAGCGAAACGTGGAAACGCGATAGTCCGAGCAGCGTTTCCGCCCCATTTGGCATTCTGGGGCCGCCATGCTAACGTGGAATGGAAGGGCCGACCGCCAAATCTTATCTCTAGACTCGAATCTCCATGTCCGTTTCGATGCCCGGCGCACCTCCCGCCGATTCGCCGCGCCAGTCCTCTCCGGCCACAGTCGCTGAAGCGCCGCCGGCGCCCGTCGGCTGGCCGGTTCTGCTCTCGGCGGCGGTCATCGTGGCGGCGGTCGCCGCTGCCTATTGCAATAGCTTCTCCGGCGCGATGGTGTTCGACGATCGGGCCTGGATTCTCGAGAACTCGAGCATCCAGCAGCTTTCGTCAATCGGCGATATCCTGCTGCCTCGAAATGCCGCCGCGGTCGGCGGGCGGCCCGTCGTCAGTCTAACGCTCGCGCTGAACCATGCTTTGGGCGGTACCGATCCTGTCGGTTACCATATCGTCAATCTCTGCATCCACGCGCTGGCCGCGCTGGTGCTGTTCGGGATCGTTCGCCGCACTCTGCTATTGCCCAAGCTGCGCGAGCGATTTGGTTCAGCAGCAACGCCTCTGGCTCTGGCGGTCGCGCTAGTTTGGGCCGTTCATCCGCTCCAAACGGCTGCCGTAACCTACATCATCCAGCGCACTGAATCGCTGATGGGCCTATTCTATCTCCTGACGCTCTATTGCGTGATCCGCGGCGCGACGGCGATGGAAAGCCGATCCGTTCGGAGATCTCTGTGGTATGCCGGCGCAGTGGCGGCTTGCTTGCTTGGAATGGTGACGAAAGAAGTGATGTTCACGGCGCCACTGTTGGTGCTGCTATACGACTGGATGTTCCTAAGCGGATCCGTGCGAAAGGCGCTTGCGCGACGTCGCGGCCTGTATGCGAGCATGGCGGCAACCTGGTCGTTCGGACTGTTGATGCTCTGGATGACCGACTTTCACGGCGGCACGACCGGCCCGGGCGTCGATACGTTTTCGCCTCAGTCGTATTTGCTCACGCAGCCAGGCGTAATCCTCCATTACTTGCAGACGGCATTTTGGCCGGCGGGGTTGTCGCTCGATTACAATTGGCGTCCGGCCGAGTCGATCGCACAGGTCGCCGTTCCGGGAACGATCATCATCGCCTTGCTCGGCCTGACCGTCGTGGGATTGATCAAGCGATCGGCTCTGGGGTTTCTGGGGGCCGCGTTTTTCTTGATTCTCGTTCCCACCTCGAGTATCATCCCGATCAAGGACGCGGCCTTCGATCATCGCATGTTTTTGCCGCTGGCGGCGCTGGTGTCGCTGGTGGTCATCGGGGCGTATGCGCTCTGGGATCGGCTGGCGCCGCGGGCCGAAGAACCAGGGCTAGCGGATTGGTTGATTCGTGTCGGCTTGCCGGCTGGATTGGTGGCGATCGCGACCGTGGCTCTCGGCTGGGGCACATTCGTTCGCAACAAAGACTATCGCTCCGAGGAAGCGATTTGGCGGGACGTCCTTGCCAAATATCCCGACAACTGGCGCGCGTATGCCAGCCTTGGCTACGCTGCATTGTCGGCTCAAGACAAATCCAATGCAATCGCGCTATTCGCAAAAGCGGAGCAACTGAATCCGAAGGACTCGCAAGTTCAATTGAATCTGGGCAATCTGGCCGCCGATCGGGGCAAGATCGATGAGGCCATCGATCATTACGAGCAGTCTTTGAAGCTGACGCCCCAATCCGCGAAGGCCCAATACAACTTGGGACTAGCGCTGGCCAAGAAAGGAAAAATCGACGACGCGATCGCCCATTATCAGGAGGCCCTGAAGCTCGATCCCGAGAATCCCGAGACGCATAATAATCTGGCCGACTTGTTCCTCAAGCGTGACAAATTCGACGACGCCATCAAGCAGGCCGAGGCGGCGTTGGCGTTCAAGCCCGACTACGCGCTGGCGCACAACAATCTCGCCAGCGGACTGGCAGCCAAGGGGAAGCTCGATGAGGCGATCACCCATTATCGCAGGGCGATTGAACTCGATCCGAAGTTTGTCGACGTCGAATACAATCTGGGCGCGGCCTTGGCGCGCCGCGGAAACTTCGACGAAGCCATCGGCTACTTGGAGAAAGACTTGCGGCGGCGGCCGCGCGACGTGAGCGCCCGCTTTGGTCTTGCCCAACTCTACGATAAGAATCACCAAACCGACAAGGCCATTGCCGACTATAGGACGGTCCTAGAAATCGACCCCAATCTCGAACCGGCGCGGATCAACCTCGCGTCGGCGCTCGCGCTCCGCGGAAGGCTCGACGAGGCGCTGGAGCAATACGACAAGCTCCTCGAAACTAATTCCAACGACGCGCCAATGCAACTCCGTGCCGCCAAGTTGCTGGTCCAGCAGGGAAGCATCCGGCAGGCGATCGTGCGCTATCGCACGGCCCTCAATCTCGATCCACGAAACGCCGCCGCGCACTTCGACTTGGCTGGATGTTTCCTGGCGCTCGATAAGACCGACGACGCGGTCGAGCAGTACCGAGCGGCGATCGAGATCGAACCCAAGTATTCGGCAGCCCACAACGGCTTGGCAGTCCTTCTGGCCCGGCAGGAGAAGTTGAAAGAAGCCCTCGAGCATTTCCTGAAGGCGGTTGAATTCGATTCCGAAAATGCCGACGCCCATTACAACGCCGGCATGATCTATTACAGGCAAGGCCTGGCTGCCGAGACGGAAACGCAGTGGCGGGCTGCGGTTCGGCTGAAGCCGAATCAAGTCGCGTATCTCGGGCAGTTGGCCCTGCTTCTAGCAATCAGTCCGGATGCCGCGGCTCGCAATGGCAAGGAGGCAGTGCAACTGGCCCGGCATGCCGTTGAGCTGACCGATAGCCGCGATCCGGAGATGCTCGCCATCTTGGCGGCCGCTTATGCCGAGGCAGGAGAATTTCCCAAAGCTGTGGAATCCGGCGAGCAAGCTAAGGAACTTGCGAGGCTCCAGGACAAGAGTGCGCTTGTCGACCAGTTGACCGATCGACTCAAGCTCTATCGGGCCGGCCAGCCGTATCATGAGACGGCCCAATGACGCGGCGAACGACTTGGCTGGCGGCGGGGATCATCGCGCTGGCGGCGCTGGCCGTTTATTCCAACAGCTTCGAAGGCGACTTCATCTTCGACGACCTCCCCTGGATCGTCATGAATCCGACGATTCGCAACCTCTGGTCGCCGTGCGAGGTGCTGTTTCCCTCGAACCCGAATTTCAAGAGCGGAAGACCGGTCGTCAATCTCACGCTCGCGATCAACTATGCGTTCGCCGGAACGGACGTTCGGAGCTATCACGCCGTCAATTTGGGCATCCATATTCTGGCGGCCTTGACGCTGTTCGGCATTGTGCGAAGAACGCTCAAGCTGCCGGCCGTGGGCCAACGGTTTGCCCGGGCGGCCACGCCGTTGGCCCTGGCCGTCGCGCTGGTGTGGGTCGTCCATCCGCTCACCACGGCCGCGGTGAGCTACGTGATTCAGCGCACCGAGGCGCTCGTCAGCTTGTTCTATCTGTTGACGCTCTATGGCGTCATTCGCGGCGCTGGATCGCCGCGGCCCATCCGCTGGTATCTGGCGGCGATCACAACCTGTCTGCTGGGCATGGCGACCAAAGAGGTCATGGCCACGGCGCCCGTCGTCGTGCTGCTCTACGACCGCACATTTTTGGGCGGCTCGTTCGGCGGAGCCTTGCGTCAGCGATGGGGATTGTATTTGGCGCTCTGCGCGACTTGGGGAGTCACCGTTTGGTGCCTGCTCTCGACAGGATTTCATTCCGGTACGACGGGCTTTGGAAGCTTCGGAAACACGGACGACTCGAAGTTCGCGGCTCTCTCGTATGCCGCGACGGAGCCGGGGGTGATCCTGCATTATCTACGAATGGCGTTTTGGCCGGTCGGGCTCTGCCTCGACTATAAATGGCCCGCGGCTCATTTGCCGGAGCAGAT
>DASZFO010000144.1 GCA_035939775.1 Pirellulales bacterium
CCTCGTGATGGAGAATCCCGATTCGATCTCGAAGGCCGTGCTGCAGCGCGGGCTGGATGCGCACACGGCGTTTGAAATCGTCTCGATCGACATTGCCGACATCGAGGTCGGCGAGAACATCGGCGCTCGCTTGCAAGCGGACCAGGCCGAGGCCGACATGCGCGTCGCCCGGGCCAAGGCCGAGGAGCGGCGGGCATTTGCGATCTCACGTGAGCAGGAGATGAAGGCCCTCGTCTCGGAAAATCGCGCTCGGGTGATCATGGCCGAGGCTGAAGTCCCGCTGGCCATGGCGCAGGCGTTCCGCGAAGGCAATTTCTACCTGCACAGCGGAGCCGCCGGCGGTGCGCAAGGCGGAAACGGCGCGCCCAGCCAGAAATAGCCGCTGCCGACCTGTTCAGGCAGCCTCACGTCCACGTAGACGCGCCGGGATCGAACACTCGCGCTGCCGTTGGATCTGCAGCCGAGCGACGGCCCGGTGTCTGAGGATGCGGCCGTGTCCGATCTCGTCGGAACTCCCTGACCAGGGGTCCGATTGACTGCCCTTACACGGTCGCGGAGGTCCAGTAGTCGAAATCGTGGCGGATCATCGCCCAGGTTTCCTCCACGACCGCCGGATGCGCCGCGTCGGTATCGTAGCCCCAGGGATTGTACAACTCGTAGGACTGCGTTGCGGAATCGTAACCGATCACCATGTAGAAGTGGCGGGTCACGATGAAACTGTTCGTCCCGCTGTTCTTCGATCCCAGGGTCATCGCCTTGTGTTGGTTGAAGGCTTTCCAGAAATCGCTCTGCGACGATTGGCCGAGCCAGTTCACTACTTTGGTGTTTGACGCCGACGCGCCGGTAAGCTGGGAGAATGCGTCGGACGAATAGCCGCCGCCGCCGATGGCGGTGTAGCTATTGGTGCCGCCGTGGCCCATCCAGCCTGACTCATCCAATTGGGCGTAAGCCTTTTCAGCCAGCGCCACCCAGAGCGTGTTGTAGGAGGCCGTGTAGGGCCCGGCGCCCCAGTCGGCGAAATAAGCATAGTTGCCATTCACCGGCAGCTCGCGATTGACGGTGACGTAGACCGCCGCGCGGTTGTGATAGAACTCGACGGTGAACGTGCCATCGCCGTTGTCGGTGAACATATTGACGATGGTCTGCGGCGAGTGTTGAGCCACTTCGCCTAGAGCAGCGATCAGGTAGCAATCCCCCGCCGCGCCCTGAGCAACGTCGGTGTAGCTGGGGCCATTGGCGCCGAACAGGTTGCCGCTAACGGACTGGTATTGGATGTTATCTCCGGCGCCAATCCACGGCATGTCGCCCCCTTCGAACCACTTGTCGACGAGCTTCGCCAAATGGTCGCCCGGATTGCCGGCAACAAGGTTGCCCAGCGGAGCGTCTTGGTAGTGCGCGTTGGCAGGGTCGCCGAACACGACTTTGTTGCCCAGATAGCGAACCGCGTTGGGCTCGGCCAGACTGCCCCAGAGCAATACCTTCATGTCGGAAATATTATTGAGGCTTACCGTGCCATAGTTGGGGAGCACGCTGAACACGCCGTTGGTCTCGATCTGGGTGTAAATCCCCAGCATATCGTTGCGAGTCAGGCTGTTGTCGCGGAAGTAATCGTAACGGGCCTCGGAGCGAACCATGGGATCTCTTAAGTAGTGGTCGAAGAAGTCGAAGCCTTGCACGCCGTTGTTGGAGATCGGCGTGGCCGGACCCCAATGGGCAAAGATATGGTCCGCGGCCGACTTACGAATCAACGAATTGTGTCCCCCTTCGCCATAGAGCCAGTTCGCGCCGCCGGTCCCAGCGTACAGATAATCGTGGCCGTTGCCGCCGAAGATATAGTTGGTGCCGCTGCCGCCATAGAGCGAAGTGACGCCGTCGTCGCCAAACAGCTCGTTGGTGCCGGGGCCGCCAAAGAGCATGGAGCTGCCGGTGCGGCTGTCGAGGTAGTTATTGCCCGAGCCGCCGATGAGCATGTCGGTTCCGGAGCCGCCGAAGAAGGTGTCGTTCCCGGTGCCGCCGTAGGCGACCATCGAAATAGACGTGCGGTTGTCGACGAAATCGTTGCCGCCGAACCCGTGGAAAATGATCTTCGTGACGGTTGTCGGATCGAAGGCCGCAACTTGCGGAGTGTTGATATTCGCGAGCGATACGGTGAGCAAATCGGGCAAATTGCCCGCGCCGTTGCCAGCTCGATGGTTGATGTAGATGTTGACGGTGTCGTCGTGCGTGGGACTGGCCTCGATGGTGACGACGCCTGCCGAATCCATGTTGATGCTCCCCTCGGCCATTGGACCCGGCGGAGGCTGAGTGAATACGCCAGGCCCAGTGAACACAATTCCTTGGAGTGGGCTAACGGTAAACAGACGGCGGTCTTCGACTTGCTCGAAGCGCAGCGTGCGGCTGCGCCGTGAAGGGATGCGAGGCGTAGAACGCCGAGAGTTTTTGGGCAAGCGTTTCATGGCTATTCGTGGGGTTAGGCGTTATTGGCTGTTGAATGCGTCCAACTTTATCAGCGTAGAAACTCGCCCGGTGTTACAGCGGGTGGCGAAGTTTTTTGGATGATCGCGTCGAACCGATTCATAATGGGCCATGCAGGCTGCGTGGAAGGGTGGCGAGACGTCGCGTCTATCGGCCAGAAAACCGCACTTGCATTCGGCGCTGCCCCTGGAATTGGCGGAGCAGACTCGAGACCTATCGCCATGTTCGCGGCAGGCTCGGCGCGATCACTTTAATCGAGCCGAGCGGTCAATCAGGAGATAACCGGTGTCTCGATTGGAATCCGGAATAACGCGGGCCTCGCGACGGATCTGATCCCTCGCCTGATCCTTCTTCTTGCGGCGGTCACCGCCCGACCGCTTGCCGCTCGATCGAAATGCGCTGGCTGATGCCCGTGAGATTCATTCCAACGACGGCGCCCTGACTTGCCGAAGCACGCTGCACCGCAGAGAGAGCGATATCGTGAACTCAAGAAGATTCTCGACAACGCACTTGTTTTACGCGAAGAAAGGGATTACGTTGGCCGGTTAGCGAATGCATTCGGAAGACTAAGCGAACGGCGACCCGCCGTGGCGGGGAGCTTGTTGAAGAGTAAACCGACGTGGCGGAATACC
>DASZFO010000145.1 GCA_035939775.1 Pirellulales bacterium
GAACGGGTCGCTCGTCGCTCGTCGCCAGTTCAGGCAGTTTCGCAATGACTGCCGGCTCCGCGGACTCGCGCGCAGCGGTTTCTCTCACAACGGTTTCTCGCGCGACGGCGAGCAAATGATGGTGCAAGCGATAGTCGGAGAGCGAAAACCACGCGGTCAGGCGGCCGGCGAGCTGCGTCAATGTCGCCACGCGAAGCAAGCTCCGAACCAATTCGCCCGCGACGATGAACGGATGTGCCGCGAACTCCGCTAGCCAGCCGAATGCCGGCAGATTTCGGAGGAATAATCGCTCGGCATAAAGACCCGAGCGAAAGCCGCTCCGTCCGCTGCCGACCAATTCCTCTGCGAAGACGACGGACTCCGATTCGAGCACCGTCCGATAGCCCGCGTATTGAAGGCCGAGCGCCAAGTCGACGTCGGCCAGTTGGTCTCCCAAGTTTATCGGCAGTCCATCCCCGAGCACTTCGAGCGCGGACTTGCGATAGAATGCGGCATCGATCGTGGGGCCAAGCGCTTCAGACTGGCTCGATGAGTCGCGGTCGGGAAGATTCGTCGCGACGCGCCGTCCGCCGCCGCGACGGTACTGCACTCCGGCCGCCAACAACCGCTCGGGATTCGCCGAATCGCGAATCAACGGAATCACCGAGGCGACTTCCGGATCGGCGAAATGCGGCAGGGCCGAATCAGTCCAATCGTCGGCAACCTCCATACCGGCCGCCAGCACGTGAACGATCGGCGCTCGGCTGACCTGGATACCCATCGTCGCGCAAGCCGCCATGCCAGCCCCAGGGGCATCGACGAAGCGAACCTCTCCTTTGAGCCCGTATGGGTCCGCGTAGTGCTCGTTGAGGACGACGATGATCTCGCAGTCCTCCGGCCGTCTCTCCAGGACCGAGACGAGCGTGGTCTCCAAGGCCTGAGTGTTTCCCACGACGGGAATGATGCATGAAAGCCTGGGCACGGAAAACCTTCCTTGGTTTACCGCCGAGCGGCGCGAATGCCAAACGTGGCCGACGCTGCCAGCGTCGGATCGGACTGACGCCGTTCCGGCGGCGAATCCAGCGAATCAGCCTCCACGAGCGGCAATTTGGTCGAACCGCACATGCAGCTTATTGGGTCTCTCCATCTCATCCGTCCGTTTAATTCGACTTGTTTTGGGGCGAAAGTTTATGACAACTGGCTGCCAAGTCTACCATAGGGCGGCAAGGTCCAGTCATCCGTCTCAATTCGCCCATAGGCCGCAAACTCATGTTTTTCGCCGTTCCGCAGTCCGACCATTGCGCCCTCCGGTTCGCAAGCGAACCGGCTAACGAGCGATCTTCGGCCTCCGACCCGGATCCCCAATTCAAACCTCCGGTTTCCGACTTCCGACCTCCGACCTCTGCTTGCAATCACCTCATCGCGGGGTTATGTTGACCGGCGCAGGGGTCTGCGGCAGTCGCCCAATCCGGAACAGCGGGCGGCTTCGCCGGTTTTCATTTCCGCGGCACTTCCAGTCGCAAAGGAGAGGAACATGTCACGTTCGGTCAGTCGGTTTGCGCTAGTGGTCGGATTGGCACTGCTTCTGGCAGCATTTGCCTCGCGGTCGGCATCTCGCGGGGGCGACAATCAAGCAGCCGAGAAGCCGTCATCGGATGGCCCGACAGATGCGCAGAAGCCCACCACAGCAAACGAATCGGAGAAGCCCGATGCCGCCGCGGAATCGTCGGCGCGGCAAGCGCCGGTCGAATTGGCGTTGGCCAAGAAAGTCAACCTGGATTTCGTGGAAGTGCCGTTGAAGGATTTTGCGAAAACCATTGGTGCCATGGGCGAAATCAATGTGCTCCTAGACGACAAGGCGCTCACCGACGCCGGGGTCAATGGTGATGCGCCGATCACGTGTGCCGTCAAGCAGATCGCGCTTCGCAACGGGTTGCGCTTGATCCTTCAACAGCACGAACTCAACTATTTCGCGATTGCAGACAACGTGCTGCTCATCACGACCGACGCGAAGGCCAAGGAACACGTCGTCGTTCGGCTTTATGATATTCGCGACTTGAACAGCACTCCGCCGCGGAAGCTCATTCAACCGGAAGGCAGTTACGGCACGCTCCCAGATCTCATTACGTCGTCTATCGCACCGACGACTTGGACGGCCGCCGGGGGTACTGGCTCGATTACCGTTCAAAACGGCATCCTCGTGGTTTCGCAAACTCAGGAGATCCAGGAACAGCTCAACGACCTGCTCGCGAAGCTTCGTCTGGTTCGCGAGCAGCAGCGGCACGGGCCAAGCACGTCGGCAGAATTCCTTGGAGAGTCGTCCGACGGCACCGAGGAGAAAACTCGGCGGCTGCTCGAAACGCGGCGCGATTTCGATTTCACGGAGGTGCCGTTGAAGGATGTCGCGGAACTGTTGAAGAAGGACGGACTTGAGGTGCAACTCGATGAGAAATCGCTTACCGACGCGGGCGTCACCGCCGAAACGCCGATCTCGTTCCGCGCCAAGCACGTCCGTCTCGATTTCGCCCTCACGCAACTCCTGCAAGAGCATGAGCTGAACTATATTATCGACCACGAAGTGCTGCTCATCACCACCGACGCGAAGGCGAAAGAATTCGTGACGGTGGCGATCTATCCTGTCGCCGATCTTGTCGCCGACGCGGGACAGTCGCCGGAAGAAATGGAGCAAGCTTGCCGCGGACTTATCGAATCGATCACCACCACAATTGCTCCAACTACCTGGAACGAATCGGGCGGAACCGGATCAATTGACGCCGCGCCGTTTTCCAAAGCGCTGGTCATCGCACAAACGCGTGAGGTCCACCAAGAAACAGGCGATTTGTTGACAACGCTCCGTTCGCTCCGCGATGCGGGGAAAAAGCCGGGGGCCAGCGAGCACGCTGACGCCAGAATCAATGCGCCCGTCGTCAAAGTTTATCAACTATCGCCCCAAGGCGCCGGCGCAGTAGCGGATTATGCGAAGGTCATCCGTGATCTGCTTGTTCCAACGCATCCGAACGTCGACGGCTCCTATGTCGGCACGGTGCCGGGCGCGATCGTCGTTCGCGCCCAGCCGACAGCGCACGAACAAATTCGCGAGTTGCTGAACGAATTGCGTGCTTTCCCCGGACTCGGCGGCGCTGGTGATCTCCGCGGTGCCGGCGGCTCGGGCGGCGGCGCCGGCTTCGGCTCCGCCGGAGGCGGCTTCGGCCGCGGCGGAGCATTTTAGCACGGCTTGATACGTAGCCGAGGCGTTCACGCCTGGCTCGCGAATAGAGATTCGGTCATGTCACGACAAATGCCCCAACGGGGCTTCGTCCTCCAGCCCAAGGGTTGGCCGCCTCGGCCTACCGCTGGGCTGGAGGGCGCAACGTCGTTGGCGTTGAAAAAGGCGTAAACGCCTAGTCTACGTAAAAGCGCGATCCGTCGCGGTCGCGGCGTTGGTCGTCAGCCATCAAACCGCAGTAGCGCGTATTTCTTCCGGCCCGAGCGGAGGACCATGACTGTTTCGCTCGCCAGGTCTTTCCCCGTTAGCGTCTGGTCGATTCCTTCCACGCGGCGGTTGTTCACGTACGCGCCACCTTGCTCGATCGAGCGCCGGGCTTCTCCCTTGCTCTTCGCCAGACCGGATTCGACGAAGGCGTCGATCACACTTAGCCCGTGGCCGTCGAAGCGCGAGCGCGGCAGCGTCTTGCTCGGCACATCGGCGAAGATCTCGACGAGTTGCGCATCGTTCAATTGGTCGATCTCGGCGCCGAAGAAGATTTCGGTCGCGCGGCGGGCGGCGGCGAGCCCCGCGTCGCCGTGGATGAGCCGAGTCAGTTCTTCGGCAAGCCGGCGCTGGCTTTCGCGCGCTCCCGGATTGGCCGCCCGAGCGGTGTCGAGTGTTTCGATCTCCTCGCGCGGCAGTTCCGTGAGAAACCGCAGGCACTTGCCCGCGTCGGCATCCTCGACGTTGATCCAGTATTGGTAGAACTGATAGGGGCTGGTGCGGGCGGCGGAGAGCCAGATCGCGCCGCTTTCGGTTTTCCCCATCTTGCCGCCGTCGCTCTTAGTCAACAGCGGCCAGGTGATTCCGTAAAGCTGCACGCCGCGGAGCCGCCGCGCCAAGTCGATGCCCGCTGTGATGTTCCCCCACTGATCGCTGCCGCCGACCTGCAACTGGCATTGGAATTGATCGGCCAAGTGCACGAAGTCATAGGCCTGCAACAGCATGTAGCTGAACTCCGTGTACGACATCCCGCTATCGGTTCGCTCCAGCCGGCCTTTGACCGAATCCTTCGCGAGCATCACGTTCACGGGAAAATGCTTGCCGACGTCGCGGAGAAAATCGAGATAGCTGAACCGGCTCATCCAATCGAAGTTGTTGACGAGAATCGCCGGATTCGTCACGGATTCAAAGTCGAGAATCGTCCGCATCTGGACTTCCATCGCAGCGATATTCGCCCACAGCACCTCGGGCGAGAGCAGGTTGCGCTCTTCGCTCTTGCCGCTGGGATCGCCGATCATCCCGGTCGCCCCGCCCACGAGCGCGATCGGCCGATGCCCTGCCCGCTGGAATCGCCGCAACGTCATTACGCCCATCAAATGGCCGACGTGCAGGCTATCGGCCGTCGGGTCGAAGCCGCAATAGAGCGTGCGCGTCGCGGAATCGAGCCAGTTCGCCAGATTGGCATCGTCGGTCGTTTGTTGAATCAGGCCGCGCCAGCGGAGATCGGGGAGCATTTGGGATCCTACCTCCACATATCATCATCCGCGAACGGATGGGCGGGGCCCTGGAACCTGGGCTTGGGCATAGCGTCGAGCGCTCGCTCGGCGAGTCGGAGGTCTTCGCGTGTCGTGATCTTGAGGTTGATCGGCGAGCCGGCGACGATCGTCACCGCATGGCCGATCCGCTCGACGAGCTGGGCGTCGTCGGTGGCGGCGAAATCGCCTCGCTTGGCATAAGCTTCGAGGATCAACTGGCGGCGGAAGACCTGCGGCGTTTGGGCCTCCCAGAGTCCCTCGCGCGAGACCGTTTCCGCGATCGTGTGGTCGGAGGCCATGCGCTTGAGCGTGCCGGAAACGGGGATCGCCAGGATCGCGGCGCCGCTCTTCTCGGCGGCGGCAAACGCGCTCGTGATCCATTCGTTGGCCAGGCATGGGCGCACGGCGTCGTGAATGGCGACGAAATCCATGTCGGGCTTGACTCGCCCCAATGCTCGCTCGATCGACTCGGCACGCTCCGCGCCTCCCTCGACGATGTCGATGCCCAGAATTGCCGCGTTGGCGGAAAACTTGAAATCGAACCACTCGCGGTCTTCGGCGGAAATCACCAGCAGCAATTGTTTTACGTCGTCGCGTCCAAGGAACCGTTCAGCCGAGTGCAGCCAAACCGCCCGATTCGCCAGCGGGGCGAATGGCTTCTTGTAGTTCTTATCCTTGAACCGGCTACTCTTGCCGGCGGCTGCGATGATGACAGCGAATTTGGACACGATTATCCCAGGGCGTGCTACGACGGTCTGTCGGTCATTGTGCCGTTTCGCGCGGCGGCGAGTCAAGTTCGAGCTGGCCCGCTCGCCTCGTGCGAATCTGCCACGGCTGCCGCGATCGTCCGAAGACAGATTCTCCAGCAACTGTAACTGATTTGTATCAACCTCGCCGAAATCCGTTTACGATCCCCGGCGGCCACGCAACAATGAACGTAGAAGTTGACGACGGTGGCGATAAGGAAGAGAGGAGAGGTCGCTTATGTCACGATTCGCGAAGCTGCCAGCCGGGGGCGTGGTCCTGATCTGGCTGATGGCGTCGGCGGCTGGGCAGTTGCCTGGCGCGGCCGACGACAAATCCTCGAGCGCTGATCCGCCGTTTGCCGGCGCGAGGTTCACGGCGGCCGACTATGCCCGACACGTTCTCGCGCTCAAGAAGACGCTGCCGGAGGAGGGCGGCTTCACGATCATCGTTCAGCCGCCGTTCGTGGTGATTGGCGACGAACCGGCCGACAAGGTCAGAAGCCGGGCCGAGAACACGGTGAAATGGGCCGTCGATCGGATCAAACAATCGTATTTTCAGTGCGATCCGGATCGGATTCTCGACATCTGGCTGTTCAAGAACAAAGCCAGCTATCAGAAACTCGCGAAAGAGATCTTCGACGACACGCCGACCACGCCCTACGGCTATTTCTCGTCCGCGCATCGGGCGCTGATCATGAATATCTCGACCGGCGGCGGGACCTTGGTGCACGAGATCGTGCATCCCTTCATGGCGGCAAATTTCCCGGCCTGCCCTTCTTGGTTCAACGAGGGTTTGGCGTCGCTCTATGAACAAGCGGGCGAAGAAGATGGCCGGATTCATGGCTACGTGAACTGGCGGCTGCCCGGCTTGCAGGCGGCGATCAAGGCAAAGCGGGTACCGCCGTTTGAATTGCTTTGCTCGACCACGACCGAGCAGTTCTATCATCAAGACCCCGGCACGAATTACTCGCAAGCCCGCTACCTTTGTTATTATCTCCAGGAGCAAGGGCTGCTCGAAAAATACTACCGAGAGTTTCGGGCCAACGCCGCCAAGGACTCGACCGGCTACAAGACGCTGCAATCGGTGCTCGGTGAAACCGACATGGCCGCCTTCCAGAAACGCTGGGAAGCGTTTTGCTCGAAGCTGGAGTTCGATTGACGATCTAATTGGTTGTTTGTGACGGCGGAGGACGTGGCGGACGCTGCTAGCGTCCGCACCGACGCTGGCAGCGTCGGCCACGAGCAACCCCTTAGTTGGTAGCTGGTGTACACTAGGTCTCGCCTGCGCGATCGGCATCGTGGACGTCCTTGCTTCGTTCTAGTTTCTCTTCGGCCGCGCTGCGGCGGAAGTATTGGGGAACGAGGCGCCAAAGGTCGTCGCGCTGTCCGGACTGGTAGCGGTGCCATCCGAGTTGTCCGACAGTGGCCGCTCTGGGCAACCAAAGCGTTGGGGAGATCGTACGAATGTGCGACGGAAGTCGAGCCGCGAGCTTTTGCAAACCGGGACCCGAGACGGCAATCGACGGCCGCAGTTCGGCCAGCCATAGATCGCATTCGACGACCGCTGTGCTGCCGTTCCATTCAAACAGCCCGTCGGCGCCGCGCGTAAAGTCGCCGGCGAAGACCTGTTGCCTTTGAGCGTCGAGCACGACCGAGAGCCGGTTGACTTCAGCCGGCGCTTGGGCGGCGATGACCTCCAGCGTGTTGACCGCAACCACTTCGGCCTTGACGGCATACGCGAAAGTCTTTGCCGTCGTGACGCCGATCCGCAAGCCGGTGAACGACCCCGGCCCAACTGCCACCGCAACCAGGCGAACATCCGCCGCTTGCCACCCGGCCGATTGAAGCGTGTCGCGGATGGCGGGGGCAAGCGTTCTGGCGCTCCGCTTGTCCGTCGCCAGGGAGGCTTCGCCGGCGAGCAAGTAGTCCTCCAACAGCGCGACGGTTCCCGCGTGACCGCTCGTTTCGATCGCCAGGATTCTCACGGAATGCCTTGACCCTCTCCGAATACGAACGTAGACTGCGGGATTAGCAACGGAAACGTCTCTCCACCGTTCGCCCGAGCAAAGTCGTTTCGCGGCTGGATTGGCGCCGCGGCCATAATTTGTCCCAATATCTCTCGTTTTAGGGCGAATAACAGGCGTGAAGCGGGCTCTGATCAGCGACATCCACAGCAACCTGGAGGCCTTCCAGGCCGTGCTGGCCGACATCTCTCAGCAGGGGATCAAAGAAATCTACTGCCTGGGAGACATTATCGGCTACGGGCCGAACCCCGTGGAATGCATCGATCTCGTGATGAAGTGCGATTTCTGTTTGCTGGGCAACCACGATCAGGGAGCGCTCTTCGATCCGGAGGGATTCAATTCGGGTGCGGAGCGGGCCATTTTTTGGACCCGCGCCCAGCTTGAGAATAGCCACGGGACGGCCACCGAGAAAGTCCGCCGGTGGGAGTTCCTGGGAGAGCTGCCGCGGAACCGCCGCGAGAACAGCTATTTATTCGTTCATGGATCGCCGCGCAACCCTCTCAATGAATACGTTTTTCCCGAGGATATTTACAACCAGCGGAAGATGGAGAAGCTCTTCTCGCTCGTCGAGAAGTATTGTTTCCAAGGGCATACGCACGTGCCTGGCGTGTTTACGCAGAGCATGAATTTTCTGAGCCCCGAGGATATCGGCGAGACCTATAAGCTTGGTGAAGAAAAGGTGATGATCAACGTCGGCTCGGTTGGACAGCCGCGCGACGGCAACCGCAAAGGTTGTTACGTAGTCCTCGACGATTCGACGGTGACCTTCCGCCGGGTCGAGTATCCGGCTGAGGTCACTCGCCAGAAAATCTACGACATTCCGGAATTGGACAACTTTCTCGGCGATCGCTTGCTGGAAGGCCGGTGAGGCCGGGCGCGCGGCGCCGGTGAAGCGGTGATCGCCCGGAAATGGCGATCGATCATGGAGGCGAACCGCTTTACCAACTCTTTCCCGTGCCGCGAGTTGAGAGAACGGCTGCGATCGTTCCGTTTCGCCACCTCCGCGAAATCCGCGGCCAGAGCGGGTACATTGGCTATTGACCTAAGATTATAAGTCGGCGGAAGATGGGCCCGGCCGATTGCGACAACCAAGGACTTTCGAAAAGTGGAAAAGCGATTACTCATCTTTCTGCCTGTGGCGTTCGCGATCTTCTACTGCGCCATGTGGGTCGATAACACCCTGCATCCGCGCAAGCCGGTTGCCCAGAACATTGGCGGTAACGGAGCTGCGGACAAAGGCGCGGGCAACAAAGCCGCGGTTGACAAGGCCGCTGGCGATAAGGGCCCGAAAGTGGATGCTGGCGGGCCCGCTAAGGTCGGTGCCAATGAAAAGAACGCCGTCCCCGGCGCGCCGGCCGCTCCACCCGTCGACGAAGCAAAGCAGCTTCCCGAGCAGTTTTTCGCGCTCGGCTCCGTCGCGCCCCCGGGCAAGGAAAATCCCTACGAAATGCTGCCCATTTTCACCAGCCGTGGCGCGGCCGTCGTACAAATCGAATTGGCCGATCCGCGCTATCGCGATCTTTCCGGGCAAATGGTGGACGGCAAGTGGCAAGAGAATCGATTCGGCTATTTGGGCTACTTGGCGCTCGTGGCCGATAAGGACGAGAAGGGTTGCCGGGTGAACGTGGTTGGCGACGGCACGCCGGCTGCGATCGCGGGCTTAAAAGTGGGCGACGCGATCGTGGAGTTTGACGGAAAGAAAACTCCCACGCCCGACGCACTCTTCGACCTGCTTACAAAAACCACACCGTCGCAGACCGTGGAAATCACGGTTCGCCGCGGCGGAGCAACTCAGAAGCTCTCAGCCGCTTTGGGCCGCCGCCCGTTGGCGGTCATTCGTCCCGAAATTGACACCGAGCCAGTCGAGCCGGGCATTGCCGGCAAGCACGATCCGCTCTCGTTCCTGCTCACGTTGCGTGAAGCGGACGACGACGAAATTGCCGCCGACGCGGACAAGGTCGACGGTGAAATCGAGGGATTGCACCTCCGCACGGACAATTGGCAGGGCAAGATGGTCGGCCGCGACGCGGTCGAATTCACTCATCCGCTTCCCAAGTGGAAGCTCGAAGTGGTGAAGCGATATCAGCTCGCCCGGCTGTCGGCGGACAAGCCCGACCAGCCGGCTTACCATCTGATGCTGCACGTCGAAATTCGCAACACCGACGATAAGGCCCATTCGGTGGCCTACCAGCTCGACGGGCCAACCGGTTTACCGACCGAGGGTTGGTGGTATGCCAGCCGGATTTCGCCCGAATGGGGCGCGGTGGCCCTGAAGAACGTGGCCCTTATGATTCAGGGGAATTCGGCCGCGACCGTCAACAGCATGCCGCTGGCCGATCAGAAGTTCAAGGCGGCGGAGGCGAAGGCGGACGGAAAAGAAGAACCCAAGAGCGATGAAAGCTCCGTGCATAAGCTAACGGATGAGTTGCCGCTGCTCTACGCCGGCGTAGACGCCCAATACTTCGCCTCGATCCTCCTACCGCAGCAAAAAACGCCGAACTCGAGTTGGCTGGCGGAAGTTCGGCCGCTCGTGCTCGGCGAAGTGCCGAAGGACCTCGCCAGGCGCAAAAAGATCGATGTCACCTGCCGGCTCACCAGCGTCGTGAAAAAACTCGAACCGAAGGGTTCGCTGGAACATGAATATCAAGTCTTCGTCGGCCCCAAGCTCCCGTCGCTCTTGGAGCAATACAGTTCGCCGATCGATCCGGCCGATAACCTCGGCGGTCTGGTCTATTACGGCTGGTTCGGTTGGGTCTCGCGGCCGATGGTCGCCGTCTTGGAGTTTTTTCACGCGATCGTCGGCAACTACGGGCTGTCGATCATCATGCTCACCGTATTGGTCCGGCTCTGCATGTTCCCGCTGTCGCGCAAGCAAGCGATGAGCGCCAAGAAGATGCAGGAACTCCAGCCCGAGATGAAGAAGATCAACGAGAAGTACAAGACCAATCCGCAGGAGAAGACGCGGGCAACTCAGGAACTGTGGCGGAAGCACAACTACAATCCGCTCGGCGGCTGCTTGCTGGTCTTCGTGCAGTTGCCGATCTTCATGGGGCTGTATCGGTCGCTGATGGTCAACGTCCAGTTGCGGCAGGCCAGCCTCCTTGGAGAAGCGGCGCGGTGGTGCTCGAACCTCTCGGCCCCGGACATGTTCTGGAATTGGAACGGCATGATGCCCGACATGCTCGCCGCGCCGACCGGTTGGCTGGGGCCGTTTCTCAACATCCTGCCGCTGGCGACGGTCGGCTTGTTCATCTGGCAGCAAACGCTGTTCATGCCGCCGGCGACCGACGAAAACACGGCCCTGCAACAGAAGATCATGAAGTACATGACGCTGTTCATGGGGGTGATGTTCTTCAAGGTGGCCGCTGGGCTATGCCTATACTTCATCGCCTCGAGCCTGTGGGGAATCGGCGAGCGAAAGCTGTTGCCGAAGATGACCGGCGCTGCGGCCACCGCCGCCGATGGTTCGGGCGCCGCTCGGCCGGTTGCGGCGCCCGGGGCAAACGGCAACGCCGGCTCGAAACGCAAGAAGCAACGCGGACGCAGGTAATTGTCTTTCTCACGTCTCGTCGGCCCCGAACTGCCTCAGCCAGTATTCAACTTCGCTGGGCGAAAAGGGGCCCTCGGGCTTGAGATTTTGCACGGGATGGCGTTCGTGACGCTGCTTCCGATCTCGCATCAACTGGGCGAACCACAGGTCGCTATCGATTGCGATTGCTTTGCGGCGATGCGCGGCGCGCTGCAAGCGATGGTCGCTGGAAACGACCGTCAGCCGCCGGGGCGCAGAGTCGGCGGCGATCAACTCTTCGATCAGCGTATCGGCATCGCTGTCGCGCGGCGCGAATCGCACGCTCAGTCCCTTGTATTGCACGGCGCGGGCCAAGCCCCAAGGAGATTCCGAAGCGTCGAATACGACGATCGTCCGCGGCACTTCCTCGGAAGCGATCGACTCCGCCAGCAGGTTCAGCAGCGCCTCTCTCGCGCGCTGCAATCCGCCCGGTCCTTTGCCGCGGCCGAAACAACCGGCCACGTTGAGCAGATTATAGCCGTCGATCAAGAGAGACATGCGGGCTTGTACTCGATCTGAAATCGGATGCGGCGTTGGAGATCACTCCGCTAACCTCATGATAGCTGCGCTGCCAAAGGGCGCACAGTTAGCCGTTTCGCATGCCTGGGCTACGTAAAGACGGTGGCCTTCGGCTCGCATAAAAGCCCGCCCAATGTGCCAACGTTTACCGTCGACCGCGGTTACAATGCGGGGATGGGCGAGAACCTATCCAGCGAT
This sequence comes from Pirellulales bacterium, assembly GCA_035939775.1. Lineage (NCBI taxonomy): Bacteria > Pseudomonadati > Planctomycetota > Planctomycetia > Pirellulales > Pirellulales bacterium. Next base: position 11,781 of record DASZFO010000145.1, read on the forward strand.
GATTCGCCGGTCCCGACGAAAAAGTCGAAACGTCGTTGGCTTCAATTCAGCCTGCGGTCGCTGTTGATCTTCACGCTGATTTGCGCCATCGGCTCGGCTTGGGTCGCGCGCAGAATGGAGCGGAAGCGCAAAGAGCGCGAAACGGTGGAGGCGATCGTTAAGTCCGGCGGACAGGTGTACTACGACTACCAAGTCGACCCGCGCGGTGTCGTACTGCGCGGGACAGTATCTGCCGCGCCGCCAGGACCGGCTTGGTTGCGAGGACTATTCGGCGAGAACTTCCTCAGTGAAGTCAAGACCGTGGGTCTCAAAGGCGGGGACGCGGAACTTGAAAGCATTAAAGGGCTGACTGAACTCCAAATGCTCAACTTGTCCGGCAGCAAGATTACCGATGCTGGACTAATCTATCTCGAAGGATTTCCGCATCTCGAAAGTCTTTGCCTGGGACTGGGCTCAGAGGGGACGAATATCGGGGACGCCGGATTGCAGCACGTCAAGGGGCTGACCGAACTTCGAGACCTGTATCTCGTGAGGACCAAAGTCACCGATGCCGGACTGGCAAACATCAAAGGGCTGACGCGGCTCCAAACGCTATACCTCGGCGACACTCAAGTCACCGACGCCGGGCTCGTGAATCTAAAAGACTTGACGCAGCTCCGAGCGCTGCTGTTATCTGAAACCAAGATTACCGATGCTGGACTCGTAAACCTCAAACGATTGACGCAACTCCAAAAACTATGGTTCTACGGGTCAAAAATCGCCGACGGTGGACTGGTGAATATCAGTGGGCTGACGCAACTCGAGATCCTCGGCCTGAATAAGACCCTCGTCACGGACGTCGGGTTGGCGAGCGTCAAAGCGTTGGACAAACTCCAGACGCTCCAACTCGGGGAAACCACCGTAACTGATGTCGGAGTGGCAAACCTCGCAGGCTTAACACGGCTTCAACGCCTATTCCTGGCGGATACCAAAGTCACGGATGTTGGGCTCAAGCGTCTCCAGGGATTGGCTCAACTCGGAATGCTGTTTGTTGGCGACACCAAGGTGACGGACGCGGGCGTAAAGGAACTTCAGAGGGCGCTGCCAGCATGTCAGATCATTCGCTGAGGCAGCAGCGACCGACCGGCACAAATGCGAATAACACTTGAGACCGGACGACGGCACGCACAGCGTGCCCTACTGCTCGACGAAGCGGCGGTAGAGGTGGGCGTATTCGCCACCGGCGGCGAGCAATTGTTTGTGGGTACCGCGCTCGACGATGTGGCCGTGGTCGAGCACCATCGCCTGGTCGGCGTGGCGGACCGTGCTCAGGCGATGAGCAATCACGAAGCTCGTTCGCCCGGCGAGCAGCGTCGGTGGGACAATCCCATTTGACCATATTCCCACCATGTGGTATGCTTATCGGAACGAAATGGAGCAATTGCGATGACGACGAAAACTGCTGACGAGAAAGGGCGCATTGCACTGGGACCGCGGTTCGCCAACAAGACGGTGATTATCGAGGAAATTGACGAAACCGAAGTTCGCGTGATTGTTGCCGCCGTCGTCCCCCAGCGTGAACTTTGGCTGCATCGGAATCCCGAGGCTAAAGCGGCCGTCGAGCGCGGACTGGCTCAAGCCAAGCAGCGCAAGTTCAGCAAGAAACCGCCTAATCTGGCCGCCGATACTGCCCTGGCCGAGAAACTTGGCGACTGATGTTCGGGCTCTGCTGGACCGACGAAGCTCAAGCGAACTATCGGCGACTGAAGGTGGCGGCGGAAGCCAGCCTTGCGGCCTGGAAGGACGATCGGAATCCGTTCGAGGCACGGCGTTACTCGTTATATCCCAACAACCTCGCCGAGACTAAGGTGTGATCGCGGCCAAAATAGTTCTGCAGTATTGGATTGTCGCCGAACGTCTTTGAATCCAAGATCTTTTGGACAGTCTTCTTATCGCCGAGCGCGTATTTGGTTTGATGTTGGCTCTTCTTGCGAGTAAGTACACCGGCACCAAGCAACGCGTCCGCAACCTGTAGTATGTCACGGTTTGAGCAGAGTCCCTTCGGAAACCCGCCGTTGGGCAGGTCGGAAGCCCAGAGGAAACTTTTGTTCAGCGATGTGCCGCCCCATTTGTCCATTTTGGCGAGCTTCACCACGATCAAATACGCGATGAGCTCGCGGAGCGCGATTCGAGGTTCACCGTCTTCGTAGGCGGCGCGCGCTTGCTCGCACGTTCGCCAGATATCGAGAGCACACGTCGCATTGATCGAATAAACTGAGATTTCCCGTTGTACCCTGAGCCGAAACGTATTCAGTAGGTCCGATCGAACTTTCTGTATGAATACCACTGGTCCCGGTGATCGGCGAACGCGACCGACCTCGGCGCCGATATCAAAACCAGCTTGCTGGTTGTACTGAGTTCTTGTCCGGACGCAGGCATCCCAATTGGTGTCCGACAGCATCAGGGCTTCGACCTCCGCTAACCATGGTACTAGATAGCCGGCTACAGACTCCGACGGGTGGAAGATGTGCAGATGTGGAAGTGACATATTCCGTGACTCTTCCACATGGCAATTAATCCAAGAGTTCCGGTCGCAGAACAGCAACCAGTTGACGCGCTGGAAGGTTGAGCCGAAGTAGCTCCTCAACCGACATGCGCTCCAGTACTATAAGTAAGAGCCCCTTTATCTGGGATCGCGCAGGACCACGCAACTTTGATTCGCCGGACGGTACAACGCGAGTCAACTTGGCGAATACCAATTCCTGGTCCAGATCGTTTTGCTGACACCAGTTCTTGACGATTTCGATTACGCGTCTGGACCGATCTCGCTTCCAAGCGACAGCCAGCGCTGGGTCGCGCGCAAAAATCAGTTTTGGGAATTCCACATACCATTGCGGACCTTCAATCGAACCGACAAGCTCTGCGTCGTCATTCACCTTGCCTTTGATCCATTGGCGCGCAACCTCTCGTTCAGCATTCGGCTCGATTGGCTGGATCTCGACCCACTCCTCGTTGGGCAGCGGCCGCTCAGTAACCCCAACGCGAACCTCGCCCGTGATCCGGTTAAGATAGCGCGGACCGGCAGGAGCGCCCGACACAAATGCAAACCACACTTCATCTCTCAACGGCCGGAAGCGGTCTTGAACCTTAGCGTTTGGCAAGTCCTTTTGGACGGAACTCGTCGATGAGGCATCTGTCAACCAAACAGAAAATGCACCCTTTGAATTATTACCGGTCCTCACGAGCCCTCGTTCTTCGAGCGCGTTTAAGGCATTCTTGAATTTGTAGAAACCAAATTCAGTCTGATCGCGACCGAGCGTTCGCTTCACGAGAAGCGCGGCGGCAGCAGCGGGCATGCCGCCGGTGGAGTCGCTTGAACGGAAATTCTCGCGGATGATTCGGCAAACCTCTGACAAATACTCACTCGAGTTCATGCCACACTCTCCGATGCAAAAAAGAAAGACTCCCCAGCAAATCGCCGGGGAGTCTTAATTCGTATTCTGTGTGGCAAGAACTAGTGCCCGGGCTCCTGTGCCGTTTTCCCCGTATCAGAGGTGCTTGCGCTCCACCTCCTTCGAGAAAACCCCGTTCATCTAGGCTTCCCCCTGCGTGCCGAAGCGATGCTTCATTCGTCGCACGGAGAGGTCTGCTAAGGTAAGTATCGGCTAACAACACCGTTCTGTCAAGCTTTGCTGCTGATCAGATCCACTCTATTGTATTGCATTGTGTCCCACCACAAAAAAGCTCCGTGCGACTGTAACTCATTTAGTCTGAATAACTTATGAACGACGAGGCATGGCGTGGTTTACTGCTCGACGAAGCGGCGGTAGAGGTGGGCGTATTCGCCGCCGGCGGATAGCAATTGTTTGTGGGTGCCGCGTTCGACGATCCGGCCGTGGTCGAGCACGATCACCTGGTCGGCGTGGCGGACGGTGCTTAGGCGATGGGCGATTACGAAGCTGGTTCGTCCGGCAAGGAGCACTCGGAGCGCTCGCTGGATGCGGGCTTCCGTGATCGTATCCACGCTGCTGGTGGCTTCGTCGAGGATCAGGATCCGCGGGTTGGCTAGCATCGCGCGAGCGAAGCAGATCGCCTGCCGCTGCCCGAGCGAAAGGCTGTTGCCGCGCTCGCCGACGGGCGTTTCGAATCCCTCGGGCAACGCGTCGATCAGGTCGAGACAATCCAGCTTACGCACCGCGTCGATCACTTCGGCATCGGTCGCCTCGGGGCGGCCGACGCGGATGTTTTCCAGCACGCTGCCGCTAAAGAGAAAATTGTTTTGCAGCACGATGCCGATCTGACGGTGCAGCGAGTCCCCTTTGATCTGGCGAATCTCGACCCCGTCGATCAGCAACTGCCCGGCCGTGGGCAGATAAAACTTGGCGATCAGGTTGATGATCGAAGTTTTGCCGCTCCCCGTGTGACCGACCAGGGCGATTGTCTCACCGGGCTTCGCGAGGAAATTAATTTCGTGGAGCACGAGCCGCTGGGGATCGTAGCCGAACGAGAGGCCGCGGAATTCGACCTGGCCGCGGATCGGCTCGAGCGCGGCGGCCGATTCCGGCTCGACCCAATCGGGCGACGTGTCGAGCAGCGTGAACACCCGCTCCGCCCCGGCCATCGCCGTCAATGCCTGGTTGTATTGCTGGCCAAGCATCGTGATTGGGGCGAGGAACACGGTGGACATGAACAAGAAGCCGACCAGATTTCCCACGTCGGTCGTCGAGCCGGGCCGCATCACTTGATAGCCGCCGACGAGCAGCAGCGCGGCGACGAAGAACTGGTTGTTCAAATCCAACAGCGGCAGGAATAGGCCCTGCGTGCGGTTGACGACCTGGTTATATTCGGCATGGTCGCTCACCAGCTCGCCGAACATCTGGGCATTCACGTCCTGGCGGACGAACCCCTGAGTGACCCGGATGCCGTTGACGCTCTCGGCCAACGTGGCCGTCACGCGGCTGAACGATTCGCGCAATAGCCGCAGCGCCGTGCTCATCTTGCGGCGGAAATGATAATTGATCCACCACAGCACGGGCACCAGCCCGAGCACCATGAGAAACAGCTTCGCGTCGTACCAAAGCATGAAGGCCGCGGCCACGGACATCTGCCCGAGCAGCACCAGCGTGACGAACAGCACTTCCTGAATCCCGACCCGCACGTCTTCCACATCCGAACTCATCCGGCTGATGACTCGGCCGAGCTTGGTGCGATTGAAAAAGCTCATCGGCAGCGATTGCAGCCGGGCGAAGATTTCGTTCCGCAGGTCGAACACGACCGCCTCGCCCAGCTCGAGAGCCAGCCGCTGGCGGAAGTGCATCACGACCTGCGTCGAAACCGCCACGAGCAAGAATGCGGTCATCCCGATCCAAACCCCGTGCGTGTCGCCGGTGGCGATCGGCCCGCGGATGATCGCGGCGATGAGCCAGGTGAGCGAGGGCATCTGGATCGACCGCAGCACGACCATCAGGAACAACCAATTCCGTTTGGCCGTGTATGGCCGCGTGTAGGAAAACAGCCGCACGATCAGCCCCACGTCGAGCGGGCGAGTATCCGGCTCGCGCTCCTCGTGCCGGTCGAGCCGAGTCAGCGTACGATCGAGTTTGTAAACTGAAGCAGTAGCCATCATGGTAGCGGCGGCTTCCAGCCGCCGTGAATTCTCAATGTGCGCATAAACGACGGCCGGAAGCCGCCGCTACGCGGCTGGCGCGGCCCAGGCGGCGTCCGCCTGAATTCTCGCGCTCGTTAAGTAATGCCCTTCTTGTCGCATCAACTGTTCGTGGGTGCCGCGCTCGACGATCCGGCCCTCTTCGAGCACAATCACCAGATCGGCGCGGCGGAGCGTGCTGAGGCGATGAGCGATGACGAACGTGGTTCGTCCACGCATGGCGCTTTCCATTGCTGCCAGGATTTCATGCTCGGT
>DASZFO010000146.1 GCA_035939775.1 Pirellulales bacterium
GGCCGAGACGCGCTCGCCGAGACCTGGAATTTCAACCCGCGCGCGGTCAGTCATTTCCGTCTTGAACCAGCCTGGTAGAATCGCGTTCACCTGAATGTTGTCCGCCGCCCAGGCCAGCGCGAGGCTTTTCGTCAATTGCACGACGCCCCCTTTGCTCGCGGCATAGGCGGCGGCGTAGGCCGCGCCGAACAGCGACGCCATGCTCCCCGTGTTGACGATCTTTCCCCCGCCGGCCTGCTTCATCGCCGGATAGACGGCCTTCGACACGAGAAAAGCGCTCGTCAGGTTGATATCCATCACGCTCCGCCATTCGTCGAGGCTCATCTCCTGCGGCGGCTTGCGAATCGAAATACCGGCGTTGTTGAAGAGGATGTCGATCCGCGCGAAACGGTCGGCGACGTTGCCGATCAGCGACTCGACCTGTCGCTCGTCCGCCACGTCGGCGCCCAACGGCAGAAACTCGCCGCTCGTCTGCTCGGCCAATGTGTGCGCGGCAGCTTGCAGTTTCTCCTCATTTCGTCCGACAATCACGACCCGCGCCCCGGCCTGCGCCAGTCCCTTGGCGATCCCCAAGCCGATTCCGCTCCCGCCACCGGTGATGATCGCAATCTTGCCTGTTAGATCAAAGAGATTCATCGCTAACCTTCAGTCGTCATCGCCATCGGGGCGCGCCGCGGCGCTCGCTCGCACGAAAGCGGCGTGCACCGGCGGCGGCATCGGGCTATCGGCCCCGCGGACGCTATGCCAGATCACCTCGTTCAGCAGATTGTCGTCGGCCGCGTCTTCGCGGCTGAAATCCATCCGGGCCGAATCTTTGACGCCCCAGGCGAGCAATCCGTTCATGGCGGCAAGATCCACTCCGGCCCCACGATGTTGATAGGGCGCTAAATCGGCGCGGCCCTGGAACGCGTTGTACATCGGCGTGGCCGCCGCGTCGAACTGGCTCAGCGGCTTCAGCCCCAGGATCAATTCCATCGTGCGGAGCATGCTCGTGGTCGAATAGAGCATTGAATCGACCGCGTGCCGCTTCGTATAGGGGCTGATCACGAGGGCCTCGGTGCGATGGGCATCGACATGATCGGAGCCGTTCTGAGCATCATCTTCAATCACAAATACGGCGATCTCTGGCCACAGCTTGCTATGGCTGATCCCCTCGATCAATCGCCCCAAGGCCAGATCGTTTTCAGCGACCATGGCCGTCGGGGTCGGCTTGCCGAGCGCGGTGCCGTGCGTGTGGTCGTTGCCCAAGCGCATGACGATAAACTGCGGCATGGTGCGTGATTTCTCGAAGCCGCGCAGCTCTTCCAAAAAGCGATCGGTCCGCTTCGCGTCGGGGTAATCCAGGTCCCAGCCGTGGAATTGCGGATCGAAATGCCCTTCGAGCGTTTTCATTTCCGTGTGGGCGGGATCGCCCGGATTCGGGCCATTGTCGACGAACTCGCCGTAGCTGCGGTAGCTGACGCCCGACTCCTTGCAGCGGTCCCAGATGTATCCGGCCGCCGGGTACGCGATCGGATGCCCGCCTTCGCTCGGATAGGCGATCTTTCCGAGGGCATGGCCGCGATAGTTGAGCGGCCAGGTCTTCTCGACAAAATCGGTGGCATAGGCGGCCATGCTCCATTCGTGACCGTCGGCGCTGACCTCGGCATCGCAATAAAGATTGTCGAGCAAGACGAACTCGCGGACCAAGGCGTGCAGATTCGGCGTCACCTTCTCGCCGAAGATCACGAGGTTCGGGTCGCCGTTGCCTTCTTTCATGTCGCCGAAAACTTGATCGTAGGTCCGGTTCTCCTTGATGATATAGATGCAATGTTTGATCGGAGACGGATCGCCGACTTTGGCCGGGATCGCATTATTCGCTTCGTGCGGCTGGATCGGTGCAGATTGATCCTCTCGCAGCGGGCTGGCGCTGCGCGCCTGTTGCGAGTAGTGGGCCATATCGGCGGGCGAGGGGGCGTCGATCACGCTAAGCGTCCCTTGCAGCAGACTGCCGATATACTGCGTCGTCTTTGTCTTCCGAGTTCCCGGTCGTGGACCATCCGGATTTGCCCGCGGCTCGATTCCCTTTCCGTTGGCGACGAGAATCTGTTTGTCGCCGGCCGTGAATCGGACGGAAGTTGGATACCAGCCGACGGGGATGAAGCCAAGCGAGCGGCTCTTGCCCGGTCGGCTCACGTCGATCAGCGCCAAATTGTTATTGTCGGCATTGGCCACCAGCAGCACCTTGCCGTCCGATGAGAGAGCCAGGCTATTCGGAGTGCTTCCATTTAGGGCCTGCGGGTAGAGAGCGCTGGTGATCTGCTCGAGCGCGCGGCCGGTAGTCGTGTCAACTACGACCGTCGAATTGCCGTTCGAACAGGCGACGTACAATAGTTTTTCATCGGGCGAAAGGACCATCTCCGTCGGGTGAGAGTTCGCCCCGCCGATTCCGGCAAGTCCGACGGGCCAGGTCGCCGTCACTGCCTTGGCCGCCAGATCGATCACGGCAACGTTGCCCTGTCCCCATAGACTAGCGTAAAGCCGGCGGCCGTCGCGTGTCGGTAAAACAGCGTACGGATAGCTGCGTTTCGGCAGTTCGAGGTTTTCGATCTTCGACGACTCGGCGAGCGGGACGAACGAAATCCTGCTCCCCCAAGCATTGGCGACGAACAACGTCGCGCCGTCGTGGCTGCAGGCCAGGCCCGTTGGAATGCCCTTGGATTTCACGTCGGAGATTTGCAGTTCCTTATGATCGCTTAGCTGGCCGTCGGCAAACGCGAACTCGTGGACCACCTCAAACTCGCCGCCGCTGGCGAAGAGCCTCTTTCCCGCGGGATCGAATGTCAGCCCGTAAAACGATTGCGACAGCTTCTCGCGCGAGACGATCTGCTGCTTATTCAAATCGACGATCACCACCTCATGCTCGCCATAACCGCAATGGAGCACGGCGGCCCAAGGCTGGTTCGGATGCAGAGCGATATTCACTGGAAAATCGCCGAGCGGAATCTGCTTCCCCGCCGGCTGAAGCGTCCATTGATTCGGCAGCAGCGTTCGCCCGTCGGATTGTAAACCGGGCCAGCGTGGAGGCGGAGCGGAGTCATCGGCTGCCGGCGCGCGATTCGCAAGGATCAAATACAAAAGGCAAGACAGCCCGGCGATCCTTGCGCAATTCGGATGGTGCATGATAGTTCTCGATCACGGTGTAGCGGAATTATATCTCCGGTCGTTTATACCCAATCCTATGTAAATCCTGTTAACCCTGTCCAAAATAGTCTTCGATCACGTCCAGCGAAACCACCGCAGGGCAAGAACGAAGGTCAGAATCCCCCACGCCGCTAGCGTAAGTAGTTGGCGGCTGATCGCGGAGAGCGGCGATCCTTCGAGCATCACGGCCCGCAACCCGTCAATGAGCGGAGTGAGCGGCAGCGCTTTGATGAACGGTTGGGCGGCGGCCGGAAACCGCTCCGACGAGAAAAAGATTCCCGACAGCACCCACATCGGCAGCATCACGAGATTCATCAAGCCGGAAACTGTTTCCAGCGTCCGCGCGCGGCTGGCCACCAGCAGGCCGATGCCGGCGAACATTCCGGCTCCGAGCAAGATCAACGCAACCACCGCCAGCAGGCTGCCATGAATCACCACCCCGAACACCAGCCAGGAGAAGAGCAACAACACGAGCACCTCGGGCACCATGAAGGCCAGCCTGCTGATCATGATGCCTGCCAGAAAATGGCTCTTTTTCATCGGCGTGGCAAGGAATCTCTTGAGCAACTTGCGAATCCGCATATCGACCGTGACGAATCCGACTCCCCACAAGCCGCCCCCCATCAACCCCATGCCGAGAAGCCCCGGCACGAGAAAGTCGATGTATCGCGACCCCGGCTCATCCACCGGCTTGTCGGTCACGGTGGCAATGTCTTTGCGGCCGGCTGCGCGCTCGAGCGCGTCGTCCACCGTGTTTCGGGCCAACACGCTCTCGGGACGCGACGGATCGAAGAAAAACTCGTAGTGCGGAGCGGATTGAATGGCAACGGCGGCCGACGACGATGCGGATGCGGCGGGACCCCCTGGCGCGAGCACGATCAAATCCGTCTTTCCGGTCCGCAGCCGCAATCGGGCCGAATCGGCGTCATTGATTTCGGCATCGAATTCTTTGCCCGGCGATCCCTTGGACAAATCGCTCTTCGCTCGCTCGGCGAACGCATTCCTGATGACGTCAACTTTGACCCGCTGCACCGGCTTGTTTCGAAACGCGATCCCGAGCAGCACGACCATCAGGATCGGAAAGCCGTAAACCCAAAATACCGCCTCGGGCTCGCGATAAAACTCGCGCAGCCGAGCAACGATCAATTGACGCAGCGGCCAATAGCGCGGTGAATCGTTCATTCGTCTGACAAATGCCGGCCGGCGAGCTTTACGAAGACGTCTTCGAGGCTGGCGTGGCGGGTGGTGAGGCTGGTGAGTTCGCATCGCAAGTTCTTGAGGCGGTCCAGCAGCGCCGGCAGCACCAGATGCGGCTCCGTGACCGAGAGACGGACGTGGCCGTCTTCCGATCGCGTGGAGATCACGGCCGGCAGATCGGCGAGCGCTTGGGGTTGAAGCCGGTCGCGGCCGTCAAATTCGTCGAGCGTGATTTCAATCACGTGCTCGCCCCCGAGGGTCGAGATGAGTTCGCGCGGCGTGCCGAGCGCGATCACCCGCCCCTGATTGACGATCGCCACCCGATCACATAGCCGTTCGGCCTCGTCCATGTAATGGGTCGTGAGCAGGACGGTCCGTCCCTGCTCGCGGAAGCCGCGGATGATGTCCCAAAGCTGCCGACGCGATTGCGGATCGAGTCCCGTCGTCGGTTCATCGAGAAACAAGAGTTCCGGATCACCGACTAGCGCACAAGCCACCGCCAGCCGCTGCTTCTGTCCGCCGGAGAGCTTGCCGACCCAGGCCGTGGCCTTTTCTTCCAGCGAGACGCGGCGCATGGCTTCGTCCGGCTCGATCCCGCGATGATAGAAGCTGCGAAAGAGTGTCAACGTCTCGCGGACCGAGAGCTTCTCGGATAGCCGGGTCTCTTGCAGCGAAATGCCGATCCGCTGCTTGATCTCTGCGTCGTCCGCGCCCCATTTCAGGCCGAGCACCTCGACCTCGCCTGTCGTCGCCGCGAGCAGCCCTTCGACGATTTCAATTGTGGTCGTCTTTCCGGCCCCGTTCGGACCCAAAAGTCCGAAGCACTCTCCTTGCTCGATCGATAGGTCCAAGCCGCGAACCGCCTCGACAGGCGGTTTGCCCTCGTAGCGCTTGACCAGATTCGTGACGCAAATTGCCGGCGGCATTACGGAAAGAAGACTCAGAGTGGGAAGGGCTGGTTCGCCGCCGGTGCGAATGAAATGGGCGTCCGGTCGAACGTAAGATGCGATTGGCAAAGCTGCTTACGACGGTGAGGCCGACGGCCGGGTGAGGCGATTCTATCGTCGCCAAGGCCCAAGGTCGAGGACCGAGCCCGCCGGATCGCTTTTCCGAAAATGGTCGCGAGTCTCTTCCAGACGGTTAAGTTTGCCTGGTGCTCGCGGTTGAATGGCAAGAGTCGCCGCCGGCGCGCGTCGCCCGTTCCCTCGCCGCAAGCCTTTGCTATCATGGGGAACTTGCACAGTCGGGCGGTTCGATGGCCCCCGGGCTCAGACCTTGAGAAACGAAAAGAGGGAGCTGCCTTGCCAACCGCGACCCGAAGGAATCCGCGAGCCGCAACCGTCGTCGCCGGCGAAGCCGCACCGAACTTCGTCCATCTCATGCACGCGGCTCGAAAGCTGTTTGAGCCGGAACAATTGGAAGCGCTCAGTCCGCGGACCCATGCTGGCGCGACGATCGCCGAACTGAACGGCGATGCGGCGGCGCTCATCGACCCCATCTCCGGCACCGAAGCGATCGCCTACGATTTTCTCGCCCGCGGGGGAAAGTATTCGCGGCCGTTTATTACTCTGGCCGTGTACGATGCCATGACGGGCGGGCACGCCACGCGGTCCGGCGGGTATCGGCATCTGCAACAATTGCCCGATGCGATCAAGCGGGCCGCGCTCGCGATCGAGACGTTGCACAAGGCCTCGCTCGTTCACGACGACATCGAAGACGGCGATCCATTTCGCTACGGCGAGCCGACGCTGCATCGCCGCTTCGGGATTCCCGTGGCCGTCAATGTCGGCGATTATCTCATCGGGCTCGGTTATCGCCTCGTCAGCCGCGAAACGAAGACGCTCGGGCCGGAGGTCGTCAGCGATATTATCGATCGGCTCGCCGAGGCGCATCTCCGGCTATGCGAAGGCCAGGGGGCCGAGTTGCTGTGGCGCGATTCGCGCGACAAACGGCTTTCGCCACAAGAGGCGCTGCGGATTTACGCCCTCAAGACGGCCCCGGCCTTCGAGGCGGCTTTGCTCACCGGGCTGCGGCTCGCCGGACCGACTGAATCGTATCGAGGGCCGATCGGCGAATTCGCGCGCTCGCTCGGAACGGCATTTCAAATCCTTAACGACCTGGGAGATTGGCAACCAGACCGGCACAACAAGCTCGTCGCGGCAGGCGATGTGACGGGGGGCCGGCCGACGGTGCTATGGGCACTCGCGCTCGAAGGACTCTCGATCAAGAGCCGCCGGCGATTGGAGACGTTGACCGAAGCGATTCCCGCTACCGAAGAGACCGTCGGCCAAATCGCCGGGCTGTACCGCGAGGCGGGGGTGTTTGACAAAGCGGGGGAGTTGATCCGAGAATATGAGTCGTCGGCCCGCAAGGTCGCCGAGCAGTTGGAACCCTCCGAATTGCGGCGGCTGCTTGAGTACCTGATCGAGACGGTGCTCAAGCGTTCGCCGCTCCCGCCGGAGTAGTGGACTCCTCACGCTCCGCGTGAGGAATTACGTCACGCGGAGCGTGACGAGTACACTACGCCGTAAATCCCGCCAAGTCATCGCGACCGTGAGCCCTCATCCGCGAGTTGTGCCCGAGTTGGATTCGTTGGTGGCGTTGTTCTATGACGCGCCGGAGCAATTGGCGGATTTCGCGGAGGTACAGGCCGCCGGGATGCCGCCCGTCTATCAACGGCTCTTGGCGCACAATCACCACATGACGGTCACAGTCGAGCAGCGTCACGGCTCGCTCGTCGATGTGCACGTGCTGGCGACGAGGCAGCAGGGGCGCCATTACGCCCGCAAGATCCTACTCACGCGACGATTGGATGGCCGCGTCGTGCAATTTGGCATCGTGCGCATCGATCTCAGCTTTCTCGGCGACGACGTGCGGCGCGAAATTGAAAGCCAATCGACGCCGTTGGGGCGAATCCTGATCGAGCACAACGTGCTCCGCGAAGTCGAATTGTTCAAGCTCTGGCAGGTCGCGCCGGGCGAAGATCTTTGTCAACTATTCCACATCGCCACAACCAAACTCACCTACGGCCGCACCGCCCTAATCCACTGCAACGGGCAGCCGGCCATCGAACTGCTGGAGATCGTCACGCCGGAGTGACGGCTTGACAGGCGAAATCGTGGAGCGACTAATGAACAATGGTGTAGGGTGCGTCGAGCGAAGCGCTGACGCACCGGCGCAAATGGTGGGTCGGCGCTTCGCTCGACGCACCCTACAATCTCCATACCTATTTCCTGACATTTGGTCGCTCCCGCCATGAAGATTGCCTACCTATCGGCCGGCGCCGCGGGGCGGTTTTGCGGGACTTGTCTGCACGACAACACGCTGGCCGCGGCGTTGACCAAACGTGGCGTCGAGATCCTGCTGATCCCGACGTACACGCCGCTCCGCACCGACGAGGAGAGCGTCAGTCAGTCGCGAATCTTTTTTGGCGGCGTGAATGTTTTCCTCCAGCAGAAATCGGCTCTGTTTCGGCATACGCCCTGGTTTCTCGATTCGCTCTTCGATTCGCCGCGGCTGTTGGACTGGCTCTCGCGGCGCAGCGCGGGGATGAAAGTGGCGAAGCTCGGCCAGTTGACCGTTTCGACGCTCGCCGGTCGGCAAGGGCGGCAGCGAAAGGAAATCGACAAGCTGCTCGATTGGCTCAAGCGCGAGGTGCGGCCGGAGATCGTCCATGTGTCGAATGTGCTCATGGCGGGAATCGTCCCGGCCCTGCGCGAAGGGCTGGGAGTGCCGGTGATCTGCAATCTGTCGGGCGAGGACATCTTTATCGAGCAACTCGAAGAGCCACATTACAGCGAGGCGCGTGCGCTGCTCAAACGGCAAGCGCGGGAAGTGGATCGCTTTGTGGCGCTCAACAACTATTTCGCCGACTTCATGGCCGAGTATCTCGAAGTCGAGCGGAACAAGATCGAGATCATCCCTCACGGACTGAATCTCGACGGCCACGGAATGCGGCCCGACCGCCACGACGGCGCGCCGCGCGAATTCGTCATTGGATATTTCACTCGCGTGGCCGCGGAGAAGGGGTTGCACTTGCTGGTCGAAGCGTTTTGTCTGCTGGCGGCGCGATCCGATTTGCCGCCGCTGCGGCTGAAAGCCGCCGGATATATGTCGAGCGCCGATCGGCCGTATTTCGAGAAGGTCGTCGCCCGCATCGATTCGGCGGGGCTGGCGGATCGCTTCGAGTATGCCGGCGAATTGGATCGCGCCGGCAAGATTGCTTTCTTGCAGTCGCTCGATTTGATGTGCTCGCCGACCGTCTATCACGAGAGCAAGGGAATCTCGGTGCTCGAAGCGTTGGCGAATGGAGTGCCGGTGGTCTTGCCGCGCCACGGAACTTTCCCCGAGATGATTGAAACCACTGGCGGCGGCGTGCTCTGCGAACCGCTCGATCCGGCGGCGCTGGCCGATGCCATTGCTGAAATGATCCGGAATCCGCAGCTTGCCGCAGATTGCGGCCGGCGCGGTTTTGAGGCAATTCGCCGTCTCCACACCGCCGATCGGATGGTCGAGCTTCACCTTGATCTCTATCGACGGATGTTGGCGAAGCGGTCTGGCGGCACGCCTTCCGTTGCGGCCGCCAACGGCCAGCCGAACCGATTCCGCCTGACGCCAGCAGACGATCCGAGCTGAGCGGCAGACGGCCAGAGTAATAAGCGACACGCGGCCAATAGTTTAGGGTTCTGCCCGAACGGGTGGCCAATTCCCGCTATTCCTGCTCGATTTGCCCGGGGGCATTTCTCGACGCGACTCCCGACATTGCGAGCTGCATGTTTGGCCCGCGAGTTGCTGTCAAAAATAGCGGTAGTTGGGGCAGGAGGTGTTGCATCGTGCTTGCAAGCAACGATAAACTACGTGATTAGCTGGTTCGGCCGCATGCGTTCAAGGGGGAGCTACGTTCGCGTGCCGCACGGTTCAGTTCGTTTGTCTGTTTTCGATGGCTCCCATTCGCGAAAAGGTGTTCGATGTCGAAGAAGATCTATGTGGGAAACCTGCCTTGGTCGACTACGTCGGCCGATCTGGAGCAAATGTTTGCTCCACACGGCACGGTTAGCTCAGCCGAAGTGATTTCCGACCGGGAGACCGGCCGGTCGCGCGGCTTCGGCTTTGTGGAAATGGAAACCGAGGAGGGGATGAACGCGGCGGTTCAGGCCTTGAACGGTTTCGACATGGGTGGCCGTCCGTTGACGGTCAATGAAGCCCGCGAGCGGACTCCGCGACCGGGTGGTGGCGGTGGTGGCGGCGGCGGCGGACGTGGCGGCGGCGGACGCGGCGGCGGTGGATACGGGCGCCGCTAGACGGCGCCGGCCCGCAAGCTGGCCGATTCAATCCGAAATGCCCCCGCGCGGTTGTCCGTGCAACGCTACGCGGGGGCATGTTGACCTAAAGGTCCGACCGGCGTTCCGGTCTTGACGACTGGACCGCCGACTCGGTTCCCGGTATGTTACTATTCTCACCGTCACGCCCCCTTAGGTTGCAACGAGATGAAAGCCCCTCCCCGTCCTCCACGCAAGCGCACCAAGGTCAAGCTCCGCGGCAAGAAGAAAGACCCGATCTTCATC
>DASZFO010000147.1 GCA_035939775.1 Pirellulales bacterium
TGTGACGCTCACCGTGCCGGAGATGATCGTGGTTCCCGGACCGCTAAGGCTGGAGCCGGCGGCCAGCGTGGTGCCAGAGCCGCCGAAGTTGAGCGTCGCGCCCGAGGCCGCTTGAAACGAGCCGGTTTCCGTGCCGCCGCCGTTCAGTAAAAGCGTGCCGGCTTGCACAGTAACGATGTGCGAATTGTTGAAGGGGACCGAGACGGTGGTTGTCCCCGTTCCGACCGAGCGGGTGAACGTGCCCGTGTTGTTGAACGTGCCCGTCGTTCCGTTGGGCACGATATTGTTGTTGAAATTGAGAGACCAGCCGGAATCGAAGGTGCCCGAATTGTTGAGTATTGCCCCGTTGTATAGGTAGAAGTAACCGAACTGATCGATCGCGACGCCTGTGAAGGAGGCCGAGCCGCCGTTATTGAGCGTCCGCGTGTCGAGGGAGTCTGGATACCCGTCGATCGACAGACCGCCATTGGTATTCGTGATGCCGCCGCCGGCCATCGTTCCGGCAAACAATTCGACCGGCGCGGTCGCGGTGAGCGTGCCGGCGCCGTTGAGTATGCCGGTTACTTGCAGGGTGCCGCCGCCGCTGTAGGTAACCGCCGGGCCTGTGACGCTCACCGTGCCGGAGATGATCGTGGTTCCCGGACCGCTAAGGCTGGAGCCGGCGGCCAGCGTGGTGCCAGAGCCGCCGAAATTCAGCGTCGCGCCCGAAGCAGCTTGAAACGAACCGGTTTCCATGCCGCCGCCGTTCAGTAAAAGCGTGCCGGCTTGCACAGTAACGATGTGCGAGTTGTTGAACGGAATATTGACGGTGGTCGTGCCGGTGCCAACCGAACGGGTGAACGTGCCCGAGTTGTTGAAGGTGCCGAACGAATCGCTCGATCCCAAGTTCGCTCCGATGTTGTTGTTGAAATTGAGCGACCAACCGGCATCGAAGGTGCCCGAGTTGTTGAGCGTTGCCGCGTTATTCCAATACAGGTTACCACTCTTAGCGCCTGCATCGCCAGTAAACGAAGACGAGCCGGCGACGTTGATCGTTCGGGTGTCGAAGACGTTTAAGTAGCCGTCGATCTGTATGCCGGCGTTGGCGTTGGTGATGCCCGTGCCGGACATCCTGCCGCCGGTATCGTGCAGCATGTCATTGGTGGTCAGATTGAATGTGCCGGTGAGCGTGCCGACGTTGAGCGTGAACTTTTGAATCGTGATATTCTGGTCGAGGGTCAGCGGGCCGTCGCCGCTGAAGCCGTCGTTGAAAACGGCATCGTAGGTGGTTCCGCCACCATTGTTGGGAAAGCCGCCACCCGCCGGCACGTTCACCCAGGCAGCCGTGGTCCAATTCGCCGATGCGCCGGAATAGGTCGATGTCACGTCGGCGGCCGTCGCGATGCCGCACGTGATCGCGACGACGGCCGCGAGAAGGGCCATGAGTTTTGCGAATCGCGGCATGAGATTCACTCCGTCGGTGTAAATCAAGTTGATGCCGGGTCAGCGGGACCGCGCCGTTTGGGAAATGTCGAAAACCGCCCCTGCTAGGAGGAGTGTAACTAGGCCCGACATGCCAAGCAAGCTGACTAGGATAATCGCTCAGACCGCGGACGACGCGATCTTGGCCGCGACTTGGCCGGGCAGGAGGGGTTCCGCCATTGGAATCCAACGGCATTCGTGGAGGCTGCGGAACCAGGTGAGCTGCCGCTTGGCGAATTGGCGGGTATGCAGCTTGACGAGATCGACGGTTGTCGCGAGGTTGGTGTCGCCGGCCAGATGGGCGAGTATTTCTCGATAGCCGACGGCTTGGCCAGCCGTGCGGCTCAAGGAACGGCCGTGGCCGATTGAAATCAGTGCGCGAACCTCATCGACCAGCCCGGCGGCGAACATCGCGTCGACGCGCTTCTCGATCCGCTGGTGCAACTTCTCGCGCGGCCAGTCCAATACGAACACTTTCGCGGGCTCACCGATTGGCGGCTCGTTGAATTGCCGCTGCTGCTCACTGATGAGTCGGCCCGTGTGATGAAACACCTCGAGCGCGCGGATCAATCGCCGCACGTCGTTGGGATGGAGTTTTGCGGCGGCCGCCGGATCGACCGCGGCTAGACGGCGATGCAACTCGGCCGCGTCGCTCTGCCGCGCGACTTCGGCAAGCTGACGGCGCAAATCCCAGTCGGCAGCCGGTCCCGAGAACAAGCCGCGTAGCAACGCCTTGAGATAGAGCGGCGTGCCACCAACGAACACCGGCAGGCGATTACGCGCGCGAATCTCGCGAACCGCATCTCCCGCGGCATCGAGATACTGGGCAACGCTGAAGTCTTCCCACGGATCGACGATGTCGATCAGATGATGCGGGACAAGTCGGCGATCCGCCTCACTCGGTTTGGCGGTGCCGATGTTCATCCCGCGGTACACGGCCATCGAGTCGAGCGAAATGATCTCGCCGTCAATCCGTTGGGCCAGCTCGATCCCGACCGCCGACTTGCCGCCGCCCGTCGGGCCGGCGAGAACGACGCAGGGGCCGGAGGCGAGAGGCCGGAGGCCAGTCGAAGGCAGCATGGAAACGAAGTACGAAGTACAAAGGACGAAGTACGAAAGCCGGCCATCGCCGCGTTTTCATCGACGAGCGATTTCGCGACGGTTGCCAGTCTGCCGTGAACCAATTAGATTGCTCAGAGTCATAGTAATCGTGGCAAGAGCGGACTTCTATGGGTATCGAAGATGCCCGCTGGCTCTGGCCCCTGGCCTCCGGCCTCCGGTCCCTGTGGCGGATTCCGAGAACATCCTGTCGCGGCTGATGGCGATCATCGAGGATCGCAAGGCGAATCCTCCGCCCAAATCCTATACGACTTCGCTGTTCGCCGGCGGAGTTGCCAAGATCGGCGAGAAAATTTGCGAAGAAGCGGCTGAGGTGGTTGCCGCCGCCGACGAGCCGGGAGACGCGGGCCGCGCCCACTTGATCCACGAGGCGGCCGATTTGGTGTATCATCTATTCGTCATGCTCGGGTACAGAGAAATCAAGCTCACGGAGGTCGAGGCGGAACTCGCCCGCCGCTTCGGCATTTCCGGGCTCGACGAAAAAGCTGCCCGTGGAAGAACGTAGTAGACACTCTGTGTGGCATGACGAACGGCGGACGGCACACGGAGTGTGCCTGCCACATTACCCGCCCCCAGTCTCCAGTCCCCAGCCCCCGCAATGAACCTTCGCATCGGCGTTCCCAGCAAAGGGCGATTGGCGGAAGTCGCCGAGGCACTCTTGAAAGAGGCCGGCTTGCACTTTCGCCGCACGGAGCGAAGTCTGTTTGCTCGGTGCAAGGAATTGCCAGTCGATATCACGTTCCTGCGGGCGGACGATATTCCCGTGCTCTGCGCCGAAGGGGCAATTGATCTGGGCGTGACCGGCGCCGATCTGGTCGCTGAGAGCCGGGTCGAGTTGATCGCGCGGCTGGAACTCGGCGTCGGCAATTGCCGCCTGGCGGTCTGCGTGCCGGAATCCAGTTCGATCACGCATCCCGGCCAGCTCAACGGCGCGCGGATCGCCACGAGCTTTCCCAACGTCACCGCCGATTATCTGCGACAGCATGGGGCTGAGGCCCATTTGGTCACGCTGATGGGGAGCGTCGAGATCATGATCGCACTGGGAGTGGCCGAGGCGATCGTCGATCTGGTCGAAACCGGTAGCACGCTGGCCGCTAATCAGTTACGGATCCTCGACCAGATTGGCCAATACGAAACGATCCTCGTGCAAAACCGCGAAGCGCGGCAGCCGGAGCTGGCCGACCGCGTGGTGCGGCGGCTCGAAGGAGTGGTGATTGCCCGCAGCTATTCGCTCTTGGAATACAATGTGCCGCGCGGCAAGCTGCGCGAGGCCGAGCAAATCACGCCGGGGTTCAATTCTCCGACGGTTAGCGCGCTGGAAGACCCGCATTGGTGCGCCGTGCGGGTCATGGTTCGCCGCGGCGAGGTCATCTCGATCATGGAAAAGCTCGAATCGCTCGGCGCCTCGGCGATCCTTGAAACGCAGATCACCAACTGCCGGCTCTAAGGAGAGAACAAGAGGAAAATCGCTTCTTTGGACTATCGCAACGTTTTCCCCGCGACGACTCTTCCCTGATGGATTGTGGTCTCGACGAACGATCGCCGATCGAATAGCAGTTCATAGGGATCGTGGATCACTGCGTCCGGCAGCCGAACGACGGCCAGATCGGCGAGTTTGCCGCATTCAACGCTGCCCAGTTCATCGTCGCGGCAGAGCGCTCTCGCGCCGCTAATGGTCCCCATCTGGACGACTTGCTCCGGCGAGATCGCGTGATGATTGGCCACAAAGCGCATTTCGTCCAGCAGATTCAAGTCGGGACTCGAGGCCCGGCTGTCCGTGCCCAGAGCGACGGTTAGACCCGCTTTGAGCATCTTGCCGAGCGGGTAAGGAGCGTGTTTGAAATAGGCATGTGTCCTCGGGCAATAGACCACAGACATTCGCCGCGAATTCGCGCCGATGAATTCGATTTCCTCGTCGGTCAAATAGTTGCCATGAATCACCAGCGCGCAATGCGCGGCCTTGAGGAGCCGAAGATAATCGAGCGGGGAGCTGCCCGCGGCGATGGCCTTTGGTTCCCACGCGTCGAGCATGATGAGCAAATCGCGGAACGGCCCCGTTCCCGTTCGCAGGAATTCCAGCTCTTCCCGCGATTCCGCAAGATGCATTGCCGCCGGCGCGCCCGCGATCGCCGACAGTCCGACAAGAAATCGCACCAGTTCCGATCGTACGCTATACGGCGCGTGCGGGCTGAGACCGACTCGTACACCGCGGTTGGCCGCCAGCAATAGATGTTGCTTGGCCAATTCTAGACTTGGTTCCAAGCGGTCGTGCCGCAAGCCGATCGTTTCGATGAACACGGTCGCATCGAGCAAGGTCGAAGCACCGGGCGTAAACGCGTCGTGCGGCCAAGCGGCGGTCGCGATTTCGCCCAGGGTCGTCGTGCCGAAACGGCTCGACTCGGCAAGGCCCTGCTTCGTGGCGGCCTGACGCGTTGCGTCGTCGCGACTTCCGCGATACGCCACGACCGCGCGAATCCAATCGGTGAACGGCATTCCGCGCGATCCGAGTGGCGATTTAAGGTCGCTGAATTCAAGATGGGTGTGGGCATTGACCAGACCGGGCAAGATCGCCGCATTGCCAAGATCGATCGCGGCTTTGTCGGCGCCCCGCTTTCCGACCGACTCGATTCGCGACCCAGCGATCGTAACGACGGCGTCGCGGAGCGGCGGACCAGCGGCGGTGAAGACGTAACGTGCCCTGAGGCGGATCAGCGGCGTATCGTCCATCACATGTGCAGCGCCCCGGCCGCCTCTTTTTCAATGGATTCTTGAAGTTGCTCCTCTTTGGTCGGCTGATAGTCGAGTTTTCCAAACCAATTGGCCAGCCAAAGGACGATGACTGCCCCGACAAACAAGAGCGACCAGGCAAGGGCCGGCTGCTCTTGCAAAATGCGGTCGATCTCCTTGTTCCAGACAAATTGGAGCCAACCCAACGAATTGTAGGTGGCGTGGAATACGAGTCCCGGCCAAATGCTGCCGCTTTGCACCGCGATGTAGCCAATTAGCATGCCCACGGCAAAGGCGACCAGCGATTGCTGGAGCACTTGATGCGAGATGCCAAAAAACAGGCTGCTAATCACGATTGCCCGCCATTTGCTCCCCGAATGGCGCAGGCCCGAAAGGATGAAACCGCGGAAAGCGAACTCTTCGCAAAACGCCGGCAAGATCGCGATCACGAGCAGGGGAATCCACCAGGCCGGCGCCTGCTGAAAAAGTTTCAAAATCTCGCCGAGCGCTTCCGCGGTGCGACCCGCGGGATACAACTCTTCCAGCAACATTTGCAAAGCGCTCGCGACGGGATGGACTGCGACCGCCATCGCCAGCGCCGCGAGGATGGCCGCTGGGGCCGGGCGCCGGAGCAAGAGCGTCTTGCGTGGGCTGCGCGTCAAAAACCACGTCAATAGCGCGACCGGGGCTGCAATCGGGACCAATTGGCTCACGAGGGCCAGCCCTACCGCACCCGCAAAATCAAGCTTTTGATTGGACGCCAACAGCAGGCCGATAAAAAACTGCACGATGAGGATCAACACACCGCAAAAAACGGCCGCCCCAAGCGTCGGCGTTTCCCCGCGGTCGCGCCAGAGGTGCTTGAGCCACAAGCGCATGTCCCAGCGCTCGCTCTCGCGGAACAGCACGTTCTCTTTGTTGAATTGGTCCGCGGCCCAGCGCATGGCCACGCGGCAGCAGACGAGCGTCACGAGCACCACCGGCGGAACGAACGGCAGCGCTTCGCGCAGGTTACCTTCCAGCAGCATTCGCAGCAGGAGAATCAGGCCGGAAAGCGGGATCAGGCTGTTGCCCAACGTCAATTCGACCCCAGGCGCCATCGGCAATACCAAGAGCGGCATCGTAATCAGTACGAGCGGCATCAGGTAATACTGTCCCTCCTTGCTGCTGCGGGCGAAGACGGCCAATGCCAGGCAAAGCGCACTAAAGAGCGCCGAGACGGGAACTAGGGCCAGAATCAGCCAGACCAGCGTCCCCAGCGGCGGGAGCCCGGCAGGAATGCCCGCTGCCCCGAGGCCGACCGCCTGTCGCATCACTAAAAGTCCTGTCACTCCAAGGCTAGCCATATTCAAGAGCGACGTGGCCATGCTGAAGAGCATCACGGCCAGCAGCTTGCCGGTAACGATTTCGGAGCGCTCGGCCGGGCTGCAGAGCAGCGTTTCCAAGGTGCCGCGTTCCTTTTCGCCGGCGCAGAGGTCGATCGCCGGATAAAACGCCCCGGTCAGCGCCCAGATCAAGAGCACGAACGGCAGGATCTTCGACCAGACGGCCGCCTGCCGCTGTGTCGAATCCGCCACGTCGGTCGAGGTGACGTTGAATGGCCTGGCCGCGGTCTCCGGCACGTTGCTATCGCGCAAGGTTTGCGCGCCGACGGCCGTCTGCCATTTGCCGATTACCTGCGAGACCCTCGCAAATGCAATTTGTGATTTTTCCTTCGCCGAGTTGTAATACAGTTCGGGCGACGGCACGTCGAGCGCCGGCGCAGCCCGCTTCACGGAACTCTCGGCTCGATGCACGAGTTCCTGGCGAAACTGCTCCAAGCGGCTGGAAAAATCGGCGGGGAAGTACACGACGACGTCATAATCCGCGTCGTGTATGCGCCGGCGGATTTCACCCGCCGATTTCGCCGGATCATCCGAAAGATGCAGGTCGTCCGGTGACTGAACGTCCAGATCGAGCAGGTCCCGCTTCAATCCGTCGCCAGCCCATTGCCCGTTGAAACGGTATTTGCGCTCCCGATGAGAATTTTGGTCCTGGCCGCCCTTTCCCTTGGCGACCGGTTGAGCAACGCGCGGCACGTTCGCAGGTTGGTCTTTCTCTTCGGCCGTCGCGGGCTTCTCCTCAATAAGAGGCGGAAAGTTGGGAATCGGTTGAACGCCGACGAGCAGCACTTTCGTCGGATGTTCTTGCAGGAATTGGGCCACTTGCAAGAAGCTCATCCCCAACAGCGGATAGAGTAAGACCGGCAGCACCGCGATCATGAACAGCGTGCGCCGGTCGCGCAACTGATCGCGCACTTCCCGCAGCCAGATTAGCTTGACGGTGTTCCAGTTCATCAGGGGCGATGCTATCGGGATTCGGGGCTCGGGGCTCGTAAGGAAACGTCAGCCGCTCCGGGAGCAGTGAAACGAGCTGGATTCATCTTCGGTCGCTGTTGTCTCAAGTGTCATCGACGCGAACACTCGCGTGTCCCGAGTCCCGAGCGCCGATTTCATCGCGTTCCGAGATCAGCTTGAAGAACAATTCCTCAAGGTCGCGCTGGGCGAATTTGTCTTGAAGCTGCTTGAGCGTTCCTTCGGCAAGGATTTGGCCCCGATGGACGATGGCGATCTGATCGCAAAGCTTCTCCGCCTCGCGCATGATGTGGGTCGAAAAGACGATGCACTTCAGATGGTCGCGCAGCTCGATCACCGTTTCGAGCAGAGCCCGCGCGACGAGCACGTCGAGCCCGTTGGTTGGCTCGTCGAATATGACGACCGGCGGATCGTGGACGATGGCTCGAGCGATTGACACCTTTTGTCTCATGCCCGTCGACATCTTCGAGCAGAGCAGATCGCGAATGTCGTTCATCTTGAGCCGATCAAAGAGGGCGTTCATTCGCTCGGTGAGTAGCTCTGCTTCCATTCCATAGAGGCGGCCGAAATACTCGACCATCTCCCAGGCCGTCATCCGGTCGTAAATGCCCGTGTTCGCCGAGACGAAGCCGATTTGTCGGCGAACCAGCGAGGGCTGGGTGACGACGTCGTAGCCATTAACCGTCGCCGTGCCGTCCGTGGGCTGAAGCACCGTGCTCAGGATGCGCAGGGCGGTCGTCTTGCCGGCGCCGTTGGGACCGAGCAGCCCGTAGATCTGCCCCGGCACGGCGTCGAAGCTGATTCCGCCAAGCGCGACGAAGCGGCCCCGACGGAGATCGGAGTAGTGCTTCGTCAGGTTCCGAACGTGGATCATTCAATTCGCGCTCGCCGCGAGCGCCGGCTCCGCGGGGGCTTCGTCGACTAACTCGTAAAACACGTTTCGCCTGCGAGGAGTATACCCTAATTCGGAAATCGCGCCGCGGATTTCATCCAGGGTTAGATGATGCGCGGTGCCGGCGGCGGACACCACGTTCTCCTCGATCATCAGGCTCCCCATGTCGTTGGCCCCGAAGAGCAGGGCCAATTGCCCGGTCTTCAACCCCTGGGTGACCCAGCTCGACTGAATACTGGCGAAATTGTCGAGATAGAGCCGGCTGACCGCTTGCGTCTTGAGATACTCGAACGCGCCCGCGGGAGGAATCTCGGCCATGTCGGTATGATCGGGCTGAAACGTCCAACAGATATAAGCGGTAAACCCGCCGGTTTCGTCCTGCAATTGGCGCAATCGCTCCAAGTGTTCGATTCGTTCGGCGAGCGTTTCGACATGGCCGAACATCATGGTGGCCGTGCTGCGGCCTCCCAATTCGTGCCAGACGCGATGCACGTTGAGCCAATCGTCCGTCAGCACTTTGCCGCGCGTGATGGCTCGCCGCACGCGATCGACGAGAATCTCGCCGCCGCCGCCGGGGAGGCTGCCGAGCCCCGCGTCGCGGAGCCGCGCGAGCACCGTTGGCAGCGGCAGCTTCGAGACCTTCGTGAAATGGTGGATTTCGGGGGGGCTAAAGCCGTGGATGTTCACTTGCGGGAAATGCAGCTTGATGTCTTGCAACAATTCCTCGTACCACTCGATTTTGAATTCCGGGTGCAGGCCACCTTGCATCAGAATCTGATCGCCGCCGAGATCCACGGTCTCTTGAATCTTCGCGAGCAGCACGTCGCGGTCAAGCACATAGCCTTCGGCGTCCTTCGGCTTGCGATAGAACGCGCAGAAATCGCAGACGGCAGTGCAAATGTTCGTGTAGTTGACGTTCCGGTCGATGTTATAGGTGCGATACGACTCGGGATGCAACCGCCGCGTGACCGCGTCCGCCGCGCGACCGAGCGCCGCCAGGTCATGCGACTCGATCAGCCGCAAGCCATCGTCGGGCGTAAGCCGATCGCCGTCGATTGCCTTGTCGAGCAGTGCTTGCAGCATCGGGGTCTAGGGGTTGGAGACTGGGGACTGGGAAAGTTGATGCCCGGCACGCTCGGCCACCCTGGCAGCGCCGCCTAAGTAGCCGACGCGGCCAGCGTCGGCATTGCCATGCGCGGCCGCGCGGCACTCGTCAACTTCGAGTGAACGGCCGGGCGGGGCAAGTTTCATTTCCACGGCGCGCTCGTAGAACAATTGTAGGCCTCGCCGTTCAGGAGCGCCAAAGTAAAAGTGCAAATGGTCGCGCAGGTACGAAACGCATTGCGGCACAGTGAGCCCTAGCGGGGCGGCTTCGACCGCCGCGATCTGTTCAAGATCAACGACGCCTAGATCGCGGGCTTCGCCGAGCGCAACGTCCAGACCATCCAGGTCGACGCCAGCCCAAGCTGTCCATATGGCAAACACGAACGGCAATCCGGCCCAACGGCGCCACTCGTCGCCAAGGTCCCAGACCTCTGCAAACGCCCCGACAGGCGAATGGATTGCCCGGTCGCCGATCAGGAGCACGGCATCAGCCTTCGCATCGTCGAGAGTCGCTCCGATCGGCAACGGCGCCAAAGCCGGTTCCGAACCAAATCGCTGCTTGAGGAGAATTCGAGCCAATGCCGCGCTCGTGCGCGAGCCTTCATCGAGCGCGAGGCTCCGAATCTTCTCGGCCGGCACGCGGCAGAAAAGCTTGACGCTGAACACCGGCCCGCGGCAGGCGATGCAGGCATCAGAGACGATCCGATAGCCGGGGTCTTGGAAGAATTCGATCGAAGGAATCAAAGCCACATCGAAACGCCGCTGCGCCAATCCGTCAGCCAGCCGGCTGGGTAAATCGAAAATCACTTCGGCCTGCGGCGCCAGTCGCTCGAGCCGATGAACGAGCGGCTTGGTGTTCAGATAGTTGACAGCGCCCACCCGAATTTTCCCAGCGGCCATCGAACCACTCCATTCTGCCTCAGCCAATCACTATTCGTTTCGGACCGAGGCTTTGTGAAAAGATTCACTAGGCGGATTATAAGAGGCGCCGCCGCGACCGAAAAGGGCACGGTCGGCAATCCCCTAGGAGCAGAACCGCGATGGATCAAGAACGATTAACTGCCGGAACGTCCTCGCTCACGGCACGAGCGCGATTCCGGGCAGGATCAAGTCGTTGTGCCAGAACCGTCTCAGATCCCGAATCAAACGGCGAAATTTGTCGCCGTTCACTGGCTTCCTCACGTAGCCGTCGACTTGCTTGAACTCGCTTCGCAGCCGATCTTCCTCGCTCTTCGAACTCGTCAACACGACGACGGGAATCGCGCTCAGGGTTTTATCGATCCGGATCTCGGCCAACACGTCGGGTCCGTCGATCTTTGGCGACTCGAGATTGAGCAGAATCAAGTCGGGCCGCGGCACGCGAACAAACACGCCCCGTCGATGCAAGGAATCGAGCGCCTCGGCGCCATTTCAGAGCATGGTCAATCGATGATGAATGTGGGACCGATTCAAGGACTCGTACGTGAGCTGAGCATCGCTCAGATGATGGTCGCGAAACGACCAGCGGCCCATCGGCGGCGACTGGAAATGCGTCGAAGCAACTACGGGTCCAATCGCCGGAAGGACTGCAGGCCGATTTGCAGCGGCCAAAAAATGGCCACACCGCCAAGGAGAACCGTCAATGCGATGCCCGCCTCGGTCGCCAAGGGATGGCCGAGCACTGGCAGCACGCGGCCAAGCAAGCTGTCCGCCTGCGTGTGCTCTAGGATCACGCGGAAGTGGTACGGAACTGCCGTCAGCATGACGATCACGACGATGTAGGCCGCGCTCAGCACGAGCGTCAGCGTGCCGCCGAAGCCCGCCGCGATCTTCGACGGCGAGCGCTCGCGCAAGTCGGGCAAGCGCGCTCCCAGCCCGACCGCGATCGCCGAGAGTCCCAGGCAGAGCATCGCGCAGGAAAGTTGATGCACCAACAGAATCTCCAACCGGATATCGAGCATCATGTCGCTAAGCACCATCAAAGCGCAACAGGGAATGAGCGACGCGGCCGCCGCAAACAGGAATTTCGTCCACAGAATGACGTCGCGCTTGATTGGCAGCATTCCGAGAATCCAGAATCGCTGTCCCTCGAGGCTCACCATCGGAAAAATAAACCTCGTGGTGAAGGTCGAAAGAATCAGCCCGACCACTGCTAGATTCAAGAACCCGATCATGGCGGAGTAGCCGGGAGCGTAGCGGAATTTGCGGATATTAATGAAATAGAGCGCTAACAGCCCGAAAAAGATCAAACACTGCGACCATTGCACGGGATCGCGGCGAAAGAGGCGCAGCTCCTTCAGCAGCAACAATCGCATAGCCGACGGCGGTTTTTCTCCCCGGCCAAGGAGCAGCCGGTCGAGCCAACCGATCGCCGTTCGCCGGCGCGCGGTCCTCTCGGCGTGCACCCGGCTGAAGCTTGAACGATACACCCGCCGCGCCAACCCCGCAGCGATTTGATGGAAGAAAAGCGCGTTGGAAATCAGCAGAACCAAGAACATGACGCTCTGCGCCCAAGGATGATCGTCGGCAATTCCAATCTGTGGGCGGTGGCTGGCTTCCAACAGCCCCGTGCTCAGCCACCAACTCGGCAGCAATCGGTTCTCGGTGAATCGCAGCCGGTCCGATAGTTCTTGAAACCAGCGCGGCGTCATCAGATCGCTTTTTGTGCCGTTGAGAACGCTCCAGCCGAGCCACAAGACGCCGATTGTCATCAGGATCGCGCCAACTCGGACCGCGAGTTTACGAATTCGGCCCAAACGATCGACGACCAGCAGGCAGAGGATGCCGCCAAGCGTCGAGGGAATGAAGACGAAGGCCAGCATGAACGGGGGCAACAGCGCGAAATAGTACCATGGCGCTTTCATCACCATTCCGGATGCTACCAGCATCGGACTGCCAATCAGCAAGAATCCCCAACTGCCGAACCAAATGGCCTCGTGAAACAAATAGGCGAAAATTCGATCGGCGCGGGCGGGCATCGTCAGCAGCAGCGCCGCCTCGGGCGAGCGATACAAGCTGCTATACATGATGATTGCCGACGAAAACACCAGCATGACCATCAACGAGGCGAAGAACGCGTTGTAGAGCGATTCGATGATCTGCTCGTGAATCACCGCCAGCAGATCGAAGCCGCTATAAAACAGAAAAAACAGCGCGCACCAAAACAGCACGCTCAAGGTCAGAACCAATGCCATCCGCAGCCGCGACATCCGCAACATCCGCCGCAGGGAAGCAATCACCAATCGCGTGCGGAGCCACCAGAACACCGTCGATTCGCGCTCGAACGTGAGCAGGCTGCCGGAATCGACGTACGAGATGGCGGGCGAATCGGTTGACACGGTGATGCGCAAAGTGAGAAGTTCGAAGTGCGAGGTACGAATATGTCTCCGTTACGCTCCGCGTGACCGTGCCGGCTCCTGCGGCGCCTGACTCGCAAACCGCTCCGACGGCTCTGCTGATGTCAGTTCCAAATATAACTGTTCGAGCGACGTATGGTCGTGAGACAACCGGCGGCGAAGCTCCGCGAGCGTGCCCAGAAACTTCATTCGGCCCTGTTCGAGAATCCCTATTCGATCGGCGATCTCTTCGACGACCGCGAGCGAATGCGTTGACATGAACACCGTCATTCCTCGACTGGCTTTCGCCCGCAGCAGGTCTTTTGCGAGCCTCATGCTCCGCGGATCGAGTCCGACCATCGGCTCATCGACGACCAACACCGTCGGGTCGTGCAAGAGTGCCGCGGCAAACGCCAGCCGCTGTTTCATTCCGTGCGAATACGTTTCCGTGCGGTCGTCGAGGAAGGGGGCTAGTTGAAAGTCTTGCACTTCGCGATCGATGCGCGCGGCCGCCTCCTTCCGCTCCATGCCGTGCATGTCGCCGACAAAGGCAAGAAACTCGCGCCCCGACAGTTTATCGTACAGATAGGGTTCGTCGGGCACGTATCCCAACAGCCGATTGGCTTGCCGCGTTTCGCGGACCACGTCGTGCCCGCAAATGCGCACGTGCCCCGAGCTTGGATGGAGTAGCCCGACCATCATCTTGATCGTGGTCGTTTTCCCCGCCCCGTTGGGTCCCAAGAGAGCAAATAATTCCCCTGCCGCAACGACGAGATCGAGTTCGGCGACGGCCAGCTTGTCGCCGTAGGCCCGCGAGACTTGGGCGAATTCGATCATGAAATACCTTCCCCTACCAATCGCTCCCGGCGTCTCGGCTCATTTCCTCGATGCGCCGGCGAAATGCCCGCTGCCACGCCTCGCCATTGGCGTCGCTCGAGCGGCGCGCGGTCAGCTCGGGGGGAAGCCGGACAAATGCCAATTTGGAACCGAGCAGGTCCATCTCCTGCCGCAGCACCGCGCCGGAGTCGTCGACCCACATTTTGCCGCGCGGCGCCCGCGAAGCGCCATAGGTCGAACCCGAATCGGATCGATACACGACCAGCAATGTATTGACGCCCGCCCCGTTCCACATCAACGTCTCGCGCCCCTCGACGCTCGCTTGCAGGATCTCCATTGGGCTGTCGGGCGGGCGCAATGGATTGTAAACCGGCACCGTCCAGACCTGGCCCAAGTGCAGGCCCGGCATTCGCGCTTGAGGTGAAAGCTCGTCGCCGATCAGCGCATCGCGGGGCAGGTAGCGCTCCGTCATATAGTTCGCGCCGCCCGCGTCAACTCGCAACTTCAATTGCGATCCTTCGACCGTCCCCTCGATCACAATCTCCTCGGGGATGTCCCCCACCCGGATCGACGAGCGAAATCCCGAGAGCCGATTAAGCGGGTCGATCTCCAAGCGGCTGAAGGCGTCCATGTGGATCTGTTTGCCGAGGGGCGCGATGGCGTCGTGGACGAAGCCGCGCATCCAGATTGGCGCCATCTCGTCGACCGGAATCCGCGAAAAGTGGACGTGGCTGCGAATTTCGGTCATTCCGACCGTAGGATGGGTCGGAACGCTCGTCGCCCAGCCAACAGGGCTGCTGTTCCAGGTAACGCTCCAGCCGATCGGCGCCACGGACGCGTCCAGACCTGCGTAGACCGAACGGAAGCTGGGCGGGTCGCCGCGCCGCAGCGGCGGCAGCACCTTCTCGACCATCAGCCACGACATGGTTGAGAGCCAAAACAACGTGACGACGAGATTAGTCCAACGATGTTCCATAACGGCGGCACCAGGTCACTCTGTCTCAGAGGCTCCCGCTGTGTCCTCGTATTCTATCTGCCGCGACCGAAACCACAAAATCATTCCCCGCGAGTCCCTCATCCGCTCTTCATCATCCGACTGGATTGCCGGAGCGATGCGACCGATCTTGACTTGCGGCAACGACTTACATATCCTCCCCGGCCATCATGCTCATCATCCACCGCTACTTGCTCCGCCAGTTCGTGCAGGTCTTCATCATCTGCTTTTGCAGCCTGATGGGGCTATACATCGTGATCGAAGCCTTCGGCAATCTCGAGGACTTTGTCCGGGGCGGCGACAAGCACGGCGGAGCGCTCATCGAGATCGCTCGGTATTACCTGTATCGGAGCCTGTCATTCTTCGATACGACTAGTGCGATTGTCACGCTGATTGCCGCCATGTTCACGCTCGCCAATTTCCAGCGTTTCAACGAGTTGACCGCGCTGTTGGCGGCGGGGATTCCCAAATGGAAGATCGTCAAGCCGATCGTGATCGCCGCCGGCGCGATAACGCTCGCGGCGGTGGTGAATCGCGAGATCGTGATCCCGGCCTGCCGCGACCAACTCAGCCGCGACGTTCACGATCTCTGGGGCGAGAAACCCAAGGAAGTTTACCCGCGCCGCGACGACACCACCGACGTGCTCATTCGCGGCAAGCAATCCATCGCCAAGACGATGCAAATCCACGAGCCGAGCTTCCTGCTTCCCGCGACATGGGACGCGCCGTTCAAGGAGCTGCGGGCTGCCGACGCCTTCTATCAGCCCGCGACGGACGACCGGCCCGGCGGCTATCTGCTCAAGGGGATGACGGAGCCGAAGACGTTGGGCAAACTCCCTTCGTTCCCGCGGCAAGGACCGCCGGTCGTGCTCATGCCGCACGATCATCGCTGGCTCCCCGCCGATGAGTGCTTCGTCGTCAGCGACATCACGTTCGACCAGCTCGCGGGCAACGACAACTGGCTCCAGTTCTCTTCGACGTGGGACATGATCCGCGCCCGGCGGAATCCGAGCCTGGCGTTGGGCGCCGACGTGGCGGTGGCGATCCACGGCCGATTCTTGCAGCCGCTGCTCGATATGACGCTCCTATTT
>DASZFO010000148.1 GCA_035939775.1 Pirellulales bacterium
TCCACGACGGCGCGAGCAAGACAATCTTGCTAGGGGAAGTCCGCGCCGGTTTGATCGCTCAAGACACTCGCGGCACCTGGGCGATGAGCGGCGGCGCCAGCGCGCTTTGGGCCCATGGCTATGTGCAGGACGACAATGGGCCGAACGCCATTTACCCCGACGCCGACGACGAGCGGACGTGCACCGAGGTGCAAACGGCTTTCGGTGGCAGTTCCGGCACCGGGAGCAAGGGACAAAAGATCTTAATGCAGATGGGAATGCCGTGCTGG
Organism: Pirellulales bacterium; assembly: GCA_035939775.1. Classification (NCBI taxonomy): domain Bacteria; kingdom Pseudomonadati; phylum Planctomycetota; class Planctomycetia; order Pirellulales; species Pirellulales bacterium. The sequence goes on from DASZFO010000148.1 coordinate 270, forward strand.
AGCGGCAATGGGCCGGACTTCCAGCAAACCGCCCGCAGCATGCATCCAGGCGGCGTGCTGGTCGCCATGTGCGACGGCAGCGTCACTTGGATCAACGATTACATTGAGGTGGGCATCACCTACGGTAGCCCACCGGGCGCTCTGCGGTTGTGGGATAAGCTCAACCTGTCGAACGACGGGCTGGCGCTAAACGCCAACGGCTACTAGCGTCACAGCGCCCTCTACGTCGCAGCGCCCTCTACGTCACAGTGCCCTCTACGTCATCGCCGATCGCCTATGGAGTGCGATATCTCTCGCGCTGGCACGGCCGTTTGTCGACTCACGCGGCCGGGACCACCGGCTTACGGCCCGCTTCGCGCGACAGGCGCCATAGCCGTCGCAGAGCGCTCAATAAGCTCGATTCTTCGGTCGCCCGATAAGGCGAGTCGGTCGGCAGCTCGACCATCAGCCGGCGATGGGCCTCCGCCAAGTTGTGATAAGGGAGCGAAGGAAACAGATGGTGCAGGGCATGAAACCGCAGCCCGACCGGCGCCCAAAGCCCGGTCAACAGCGGCCGCCGCGGATAGTTCACCGAATCGAGCAACTGCTCGACAAACGTCAACTCGCGGCCGTCGTTGATAAACCGGTGCGCGCCGAGCGTGCGAATCGAATTGAGCAGCACGACCGCGACCCCCGTCAGATAGGCCTGCACGAGAAATGTGATCGGCAGCACACCGTGAGCAACCGGAAGGGCAACATACGGATCCGCTCCAGGCTGCAATCCGCGGAGGAGTAAAATGGCAACAGTCCAGCAAAATAAGCAACTGCCCAACTCTTGGAGTCGCCAGACGCGGAGCACCTCGCGCGATGGCAGCGGCCGCACGTAGCTCGGGTCCATCACCAGCGACGATGCCCGCTGATGGACCCACCGCCGCACTCCGGGAAAAACCCAAGTAAGTGGCGTGAGCAGCATGAAGCGGACCACGGCCAGGCCGGGGATAATCAGACTTTGCGACAGGTAAAACCAGATGGCCCAGGTGGATTGATGCCCCAGCGGCAGGTACTCGCCGTCTTGCTTGGTGCCGAAATGCTTGCGACGATGATGGTCCAGGTGCGTGTAATAAGTGAACGAGGGGAGCAAAAACGGGATGCCGCAGAGCAGGTTCCAAACCACCCGAAACACGCGGAATGATCCACTGCGGAAGTGCACGATCTCGTGGATGAATAGCGCGGCCCGATAATAAAGCAGGCTCGAAACCAGGAACAGCATTAGCTGCACGAAACGCCCGGACGGCCCGGGCATCCACGTCGGCACCCGGCGGACAAGCCCGAAACAGACCGCTCCCACCACCAGCGACATGAGGAAATCGGCCCAATAAACCCAGGGATTCGGCGCGAACAGGTCGCGGACGATGTGCCGCGTCTCGGCGAGCGAGAAGGAGGTCTGCTCCTGTTGTTCTTCTTCGACTTCAAGCATTCTTATCTCATCGGTCGAGAAACCCTCTATCCCTTGACGATTACCCAGTATCTTATCTCCGCGGCAAAATGCCGCCAATCCCATGTCCCCTGCCCCGGAAGTGGTGATAACTGGAATGGGGATCATTAGCCCCATCGGGATTGGGCGCGAGGCGTTTTGGGATTCGCTCGCAGCCGGCCGGAGCGGCGTGAGGCCGTATCAATCGTTCGACGCCAGCGGCTGCGGCGTGAGGTTCGGGGCCGAAGTGCTCGGTTTCGACCCCAAGGCGTTCGTCCGCCCGCGGAAGAGCCTGAAGGTCATGGCGCGCGAGATTCAATTGGGCTTCGCTGCCGCCGAAATGGCGCTGGCGGATGCCGGATTTTCTCCGTCGATCGTCGCCCCGGAGCGGCTGGGGGTCGTGTTCGGCGCCGATACGATCTATTCCGAGTTGGCCGAATGGTTGCCGGTCTATCGGCGAGCGATGGTTGAGGGCGAATTTGAATACGCTCGTTGGGCGCCGAGCGTGATGAGCGAACTTTACCCACTCTGGCTGCTAAAGTACTTACCGAACATGGCTGCCTGCCATGTGGCGATCGCCCACGACGCTCGGGGGCACAACAACTCGATCGTAATGGCGGAGGTTTCGAGCTTGTTGGCGGTGGCCGAGGGGATGCGGATCATCGAGCGCGGGCAAGCCGACATGATGATCGTCGGCGCGGCCAGCGCGATGCGGGTGCATCCGACTTCGCTGATCTTTCATGGCGATGCGCTGCTCTCACGGCGCAACGACAATCCGGCCGGTGCTTGCCGCCCGTTCGACGCCGATCGCGATGGGATGGTCAACGGCGAAGGGGCCGCCGCTTTCATTCTCGAAACGCGGCAACATTCCGAGCGGCGCGGAGCGCGCGCTCTCGCCCGAATCCTGGCCGCGTCGAGCCGCTTTGAACCAGTTCGCGATGGTCAATCGCTCCGCGGCACCGCGATACAACAATCGATCGTCGCCGCGCTTGATGCGGCGCGGCTCAGACCCTCGGAGATCGGACACGTCAACGCGCACGGCGACGGAACCATCGAGCACGATCGGGCCGAAGCCCAGGCGATTCACGAAGTGCTGGGAAACGTTCCTGTCACCGCCCCGAAGAGTTTCTTCGGCAACCTCGGCGCTGCCAGCGGGGCGGTGGAAATAGCGGTCAGCTTGTTGGCCTTCGAGAGAGGCCGGATCGCAGCGACGCTCAACTATTCGCGCCCCGATCCCGAGTGCCCGGTCAACGTCGTCCACGGCGCCGCGGAACCGTCCGGCAAGCCGGTAGCGCTGCTCCTCAATCAAGCGCCCTCCGGCCAATCCGCTGCGCTGCTGCTAGCGGCCCACAGTTGATCGAAGCATCTGCGCATGCTTCCGTGAGATGCGCGGAGACCGTATTCTCCACGGGCTAAACCTGCTTTTGTTTGCTTCCTAACGAAATCCTAACATTCGAGCCTTAAACTGTGGTGCAAGCGTACGAAAAAAGCCAATCGAAACCACGGTCAGGAGCATGGTCTTATGTTGAATTCATCGCTGTTTAAGCTGAGTTTATTGGTTTCGGGAATTGCCATCGCGTGTGGCGCGCCAGCAGTCGGCGCCGAGGGCGCGGGTCCGGTCCGTCTTGCGGCGGCTTCCACCGTTTCGACGGCTTCCTCATTAGCAGTCGCGGTGGATAAGGGCATTCCCGAGTATAAGAAAACCTCGGCCGAGGTATCCGGCTCGATCAAGATCGTCGGCTCCGACACGATGGCCGAAGTGTCGACGGGTTGGACCGAAGGTTTCCGCAAGTTTTATCCCGACGTGCAGGCGGAGGTGGAGGCCAAGGGATCGGCCACCGCGCCCCCCGCGTTGATTCAAATGACGTCGAACTTCGGTCCGATGAGCCGCGATTGGGCAAAGGGTGAGATTGATTTGTTCGAATCTAAGTTCGGCTATAAGCCGACCGTGTTGCCCGCGGCGATCGACATGCTGGCCGTGTATGTGAATAAGGACAATCCGATCCAAGGGCTGACGTTCCAGCAAGTCGACGCGGTGTTCTCGAAGAATCGCAAGGGGGGCGCCTCGAAGGAAATCACGACCTGGGGCGATCTGGGACTGACCGGTGAATGGGCCGACAAGCCCATCAATCTTTACGGCCGCAACTCGGCTTCCGGCACGTACGCCTATTTCAAGGAGCACGCGCTTTTCAAGGGAGACTATAAGGACACGGTAAAGGAAGAGCCGGGCAGCTCCGCCGTGGTTCAGGCCGTGACGAGCGACAAATTCGGCATGGGCTATAGCGGCATCGGCTACAAGACGGCCGGGGTTCTCGCGGTCCCGTTAGCGCTAAAAGCCGGCCAGTCGTTCATCCCCGCCGAACCGGCTAATGCCTACTCGGGCAAGTACCCGCTGGCCCGATTCTTGTACGTCAGCGTGAACTACAAGCCGGGGAGTAACCTCGACCCGTTGCGAGCGGAGTTCATCAAATACTTTTTGAGCCGTAGCGGCCAGGAGGAAGTGATCACCAACGGCTACTTGCCGATCTTGCCGAAGATCGCGACGGCGGATTTGAAGAAGGTCGGGTTGTGAGATCGTTGCCGGCGCGAGTTGATCAGCCGTGATCACCATGAGAGCGTGCTTGGGCAGTTGTCAAACACCGTGGGTGGCGGTCTCAGGGCCGTCACCCACTTTTGTCGGCAGACGAACCTGTCATGACGGAACAGCGAACATTCACGGGCGTCAGGCGCAAGCGCCAGACCAAACGGTCTGTCGCCGTGGGCGACCACGTTGCCAAGGGACTGATCACCGTCGGCGGTGTGGGGACGATTATCGCCGTGTTGCTCGTCTGCGCGTATCTCGTGTCGGTCGTCATCCCACTCTTTGCTCCCGCCAGGATCACGGCTTCGGAAAAGCTGGCGGACGTGCTCGATCGTGGCCCGCGCCCGTTGGCAGTCGGCGTGGATGAATTCGGGCTGATCGGCTGGGCGCTCTATCCCGACGGACGGATCCGCGCGTTTCGGATGGATAGCGGCGCGATACTGCAGGATTTGACTCCGGATAAGTCAGGGCTAGCCGGCGTGACAGCCGCTTCCTTTGCGGTCGACGGACAACAAGGAGCGTTCGGTTTCGGCGACGGTAAGCTACGATTGGGGCGGATCGAATTCACGACGAAGTTCTTCGAGCCGAAGGATGTATCGGACGCCGTGCGGAAGGGGACGGAATTGCACGCCGTTGAGATGGATCACGGAATGGTCACGCGCACGCCGAGCGGTCAGTTCCGTCTTCAACAGTTGAAAGTCGAATTGGAGGATCCGCTGGATAGCGGCGCGAAAGGGTCCGTGCTGTTGGTCGACCATGTGGCCGCTCCTTCGGGAAGCGTCTTCTGCACGTACATGTCGAATGGAAAGCTCCGGATCGCCGCGCCGCCAGCGGTGGGAGGTCTGAATCTCGGAGGCGAAGAGAGCGCCAAGCTCGTCGGCACAGATCTGGAGATTCCCTCATCGGTCGAGGGGCCGCCTAAGTATCTCGTGATCTCCGGATTGGGGGATTACGTCTATGCGGCCTGGGAAAACGGTCAGTTGCTGCGTTACGAAATCCGCGACGTCGAGAAACCGCGACTGGTCGAGGATTTGCGGATCTTCAGCGAACCCGGCGCGAAGCTCACTTCGCTCGTTCCGCTCTTGGGTGGCTTTACGATCGTCGCCGGCGATTCGCTCGGACAGGTGAGAACCTGGTTTCCAGTAATCGTAACCGATAGCAAAGATTCGGCTGGCCTCGACGGTCGCAAAATGGCCAACGCGCAAGCGTTCGCAGCCGAGGGTAGTCCGGTGACGGCGATGGTCTCGTCGCCGAGCGGGCGCGAGGTCGCCGCCGGCTATGGGAGCGGTCGAGTTCGCCTGTTGTTCATCACCAGTCAGAAGATTGTTCTCGATCAACTCGTGCAGGGCGGCAATCGCATCGATGCCCTTCGCGTCGGGCCCAAAGCGGACCGCGTCATTGCCGCGGCTTCCGGCGGAATTAGTAGTTGGGCATTCGACGAAGGACATCCCGATGCGACCCTCTCGGGTCTCTTCCTGCCGGTCTGGTACGAAGGGGAGCCTAATCCGAAACAGGTGTGGCAAACCTCCGGCGGGGAAGGTTCGGAGCCGAAGTTCGGACTGACGCCACTGATCTTCGGCACGCTCAAGGCGACATTTTACTCGATGCTCTTTGGCGCGCCGCTGGCCCTGCTGGCGGCACTCTACACGAGCGAGTTTCTGCACCCCAACAATCGCGCTCGGATCAAGCCCACGATCGAACTCATGGCCAGCCTGCCGAGCGTCGTGCTCGGGTTCTTGGCCGGCTTGGTCATCGCCCCCGTCTTCTCGCAAGTCGTGCCGGCGTCGCTCGCGGCGCTGGTCACCGTGCCGCTGACCTTGATGCTCGGCGCTTATCTGTGGCAATTGTTGCCCGTCAACTTGAGCATCCGGATGGCGTGGCTTCGATTTCCGGCAATGCTGTTCGTGGCTCTCCCAGTCGGATTGGCCGTGGCCGGGGCGGCGGGCCCGCGGGTCGAGCGGATCATGTTCGATGGCGACATCAAAGCCTGGCTCATTCATCAGCGCGGCAGCGGCATCCCGGGCTGGATGCTGCTCTTACTGCCGCTGGGGGCGATTGCCACCATGTTGTTCATGACGCGCGTCGTCAATCCCTGGCTCCGAGGGTTTGCGGGATCGTGGGGCCGCCAGCGCTGCGCTCTCATCGAACTAGGCAAATTCCTGATCGGCGTCTGCCTGACCGTCTTACTGGTCGGAGCGGTCGCGTGGATCCTGGATGCTGTGAAGATCGACCCGCGCGGCAGCTTGGTCGGCCGATATGAACAGCTCAACGCGCTGGTCGTCGGCTTCGCGATGGGTTTTGCGATCATTCCGCTGATTTATACGCTGGCCGACGATGCGCTCGCGTCGGTGCCGGCGCATCTCCGCTCGGCCTCGCTCGGGGCGGGCGCCACGCCGTGGCAGACCGCGGTGCGGATCGTCGTCCCCACGGCGATGAGCGGGCTATTCTCCGCGGTGATGATTGGTCTGGGTCGCGCGGTCGGCGAGACGATGATCGTGTTGATGGCGGCAGGCGGAACGCCGATCATCGACCTGAATCTGTTCAACGGTTTTCAGACGCTTTCGGCGGCGATCGCCTCCCAATTGCCGGAGGCGGCGGTCGGCTCGACCCACGCCCGGGTGTTATTCCTGGCGGCGTTGACGTTGTTTCTAATCACTTTCGTCATCAACACCGTCGCGGAGATGGTGCGGCAGCGGTTCCGCAGGAGGGCGTATGACCTCTGAACTTGCCACGCCGGCCAAAGCTTCGCCATCCAATAAACCGGCTGCTCGCGCCCCGCGAAAGCCGACCCGGCCCAAAGCCTCGCCGTTTACAACGCTCGCCGCGCGAGGCGAACCGATGGTCTGGCTCACGGGCGGGGCGCTCGCCGTCGCGCTGGTCATGGTCTTCGGGCTAATGGGATTGGTCGTGTATCAAGGGATCGGCACCTTCTGGCCGCAGCCGGTCGTGCGAGTGACGACCGTCGATGGCAAAGTGTACCTTGGAGAGATCGCGCGGTCGGAGGTCTATCGCCCAGAGGATCGCGTGTTTGCCGCGCTGCCGAAGGAGGCAGCCGAACAAGCTCGCGCCGCCGTCGCGAGCGCCGCCGGCCAGGCGACGAGGCGGCTCTACCGCGTCGGCAATTTTGAGTTGACCCAGGCGCCATTCCATTGGGTCGATGATTTTGCCGCAAGCGCTCAGGAGCGGCCGCAGTGGGCGATGGTCGTTGAGCGATTGGAGCACGGCCGGTTCTACGGCGAGCTACAGGCGCTCTTGATCGACGGGAAAGTCGTCGTCGACACGCCCGACGAGGCCTGGAAAAAATTCGACGAAATCCAGCCCGACGTTCGCCGCCGTTGGAGCGAAGCCCTCTCGCTCGATAAGCATGAGCTGGGTGCCATCCATCGCGAGGAGAAACGGGCTCGGTTGGCCAGAATTCAGGCGGGGCTCGATTATGGCGAAGATTCTCCGCAGTACAAAGCGGCGGGCGAAGAGGTCGAGCGCATCGCCAAGTCAGCGCGAGAGCAGAGCAAATCGATCCAAGCGGAAATCGACAAGCTGCATGCTGAAAACGCCCGCTATCAGCTTCGCCTCAAGCCGGTTCAAGCCGCGGCGATGGACATCCCGGCGGATATGATCGTGCGCGCCTATCCGGCCAATCAACTCGGTTTCGGCGACAAGGTCGGCATCTACTTCTCCCGATGGAGGGAATTCCTCCTCGACGACCCGCGCGATTCCAACACGGCCGGCGGCTATTTCCCGGCCATCTGGGGCACGATGGCGATGACGCTCATCATGACGATCATCGTCGTGCCGTTCGGAGTGCTCGCCGCGCTATACTTGCGCGAATATGCCAAGGCGGGGCCGATCACCAGCGCCGTGCGGATCGCCATCAATAATCTCGCCGGCGTGCCGAGCGTCGTGTTCGGAGCGTTTGGGTTGGGGTTCTTCTGCTATGGAATGGGAAAGTATATCGACGGCGGGCCGGATAATCCCTGGCCCCCATTGATTTGGTTTGCCGCACTGGCGGCCGTGGGGCTGCTTGGCGTCGCGGCATTCTTTATCGGCGTCGCCGGCACGCCACGAATCGGCGCGCTCGCATCGCAACGCAGCTTAAGCCTCAGACGACTGTCGATGACGCTCTGGCTCGTTTCGCTCGGCGTGGCCGTGCTGCTAGTCGCCAAGACGCCGTTCTTTCATGGGTTTTTCCGGGCGAGCCTGGCGGACAACGATCCGACGTTCAACAAAGGGGGCCTGCTGTGGGCCTCGCTGACGCTAGCTTTGCTCACCGCTCCCGTGGTGATCGTGGCGACGGAAGAGGCGCTGGCCGCGGTGCCCAATTCGATGCGAGAAGGCTCCTATGCCTGCGGAGGAAGCAAATGGCAGACCATCCGACGGATCGTCTTGCCGCGCGCACTCCCCGGAATACTCACCGGGATGATCCTGGCGATGGCTCGTGGGGCGGGCGAGGTCGCGCCGCTGATGCTGGTGGGGGTCAAGAAATACACGCCCGAACTGCCGCTCGACTCCGTCTTCCCGTATGTGCATCCCGATCGCAGCTTCATGCACTTGGCGTATATGATTTATGATGTGGGCTTTCAGAGTCCCGATAGCGAGGCCGCCCGACCGATGCTATTCACGACCACGCTTTTGTTGATCGCGATCGTCGCGTTCGCGAACCTGGCGGCAATCTGGTTGCGCAAGCGGTTGCGGCGGAAATTCATCAATGCTCAATTCTAGAACGAACGACATCGCGTCGGGCACCGAGATTTCTATGACATCTTTCAATTCAGCTTCTCCAACGGTTGGGGCGCCGAGCGGCGCGACCGTCACTGCTCCGGGCGCCCGCCCTGCCGCGAATTCGCACGCTGCGGGAGACCGGCTCTCCGCGATCACCCGTGGCGAGCGATTTCCGGCGGAAGTCCATCCGTCGCTTGCCAAGGAGGTCCCGGTCGTCAAGATCGAAAACTTCTGCCTCTGGTACGGCCAGAAGCAGGCCTTGCACGATGTCACTTTCTCCGTCCCGTTGAACAAAGTGACCGCCCTGATCGGACCCAGCGGTTGCGGCAAATCGACACTATTGCGCTCGGTCAATCGGCTCAACGACCTCTTGAGCAACGTGCGGATCGAAGGCGACATGCAGCTCAACGGCGACTCGATCTACCGCACGGCCGTCGACGTGATCGAGCTGCGCAAGCGGATGGGAATGGTATTCCAGAAGCCGAATCCCTTCCCGATGAGCATCTACGAAAACGTCGTCTATGCCCTGCGGATCGACGGGATTCGCGATCGCGGCCTGTTGGATGAAGTTTGCGAGCGGAGCCTCCGCGGCGCCGCCCTCTGGGACGAAGTGAAGGACCGGCTGCACGAGAGCGCGCTCGGCCTGTCGGGAGGGCAGCAACAGCGGCTCTGTATCGCTCGGGCGATTGCCGCCGAACCGGAAGTGCTGCTCTTGGATGAGCCCTGCTCGGCCCTCGATCCAATCGCCACCGGCAAGGTGGAAGACCTGATTCACGAACTTCGCGGTTCGTACTCCGTATTGATTGTAACCCACAATATGCAGCAGGCCTCGCGGGCCAGTGATTATACTGCGTTCATGTACCTGGGGCATTTAATCGAATACGGCCCCACGACCGACATTTTCACGAAACCCGTTCTTAGGGAAACTGAAGACTACGTGACCGGAAGATTCGGCTGACGCCGGAAATACAAAATACGAAGTGCGAATCGTGGCAGCCAGCCGAGCAAGGCGCTTTTTCAAGTTCGCTTCGGTCTTTCCGGATGCTCTCTTGTTCGTACTTTGTACTTCGCACATCGTACTTTCTATTTGTTATGACCAAGCACATCCTGCGTCAGATCGATAATCTCAAGCAGAAGATTCTTTATGTCGGCACGCTCGTCGAGGAAGCGATCGCCAACGCGATCTCGGCCTTGATCAACCGCGATGCGGCGCTGGCCGAGAAAATCATCGCCAACGACGCGGTCGTCGATCGGATGGAAGTTGAGGTCGAGGAAGAATGCCTAAAAATTCTCGCGCTGTATCAGCCGGTTGCCGCCGATCTGCGGTTCGTGGTGGCCACGCTCAAGATCAATAACGATCTCGAGCGGATGGGTGACTTGGCAAAGAATATCGCCAAGCGCGTGGCTTATATCGCGAAGGCGGACCCGGTCGACGTGCCGATCGACTTCCGCGGCATGGCCACGCAGGCGCAACACATGGTCAAGCAAAGCCTCGACGCCCTGGTCAACGCCGACGCCAATTTGGCCCGGCAGGTCCGGATCGAGGACGACATGGTCGATGCGTCTCGGCAGCGAATTCGCCAACAGGTGCTTCAAGGCATTCGCCGCATCCCCGAGCGAACTGAATACCTTCTCAAGCTCAATTCGGTCTCGAAGCACCTCGAGCGCCTGGCCGATATGGCCACGAACGTCGCCGAGGACGTGATCTACATGGTCGAAGGGGAAATCGTTCGCCATCAGGCGAGCGAATGACTACTTAATCTTCGAGTCGATCGTCGCGATCGAGACGGCGTCTCCCTCGACGTTCATCCTCACCCGGACCTGAGTCCCCGTCTTCAAGTCCATCAGCTTCGACGGCTTGCCGTTGATGGTCACTTGAACCGAATCGGCGAGGTTCAGGTTCGATTTCATACCGCCGGCGTCCAACAAGACGAGCTTGCGCGCGTCGACCGACACGATCGCGCCCTCCTTCACGTTCGGGTCGTCGGCGGGCGCCGCGCGAGTCATCCGGATCGTCACCGTGAGCGCCAAAAGAATCGCGATGGGTGCGATGAGCGTCTTCATACGAATTCCTCCTCCCAAAGCTCCGGGAATTGTCACAAACTTGCGACCTGGGCTTGGTTTCAGGGCGCACTGCGCTGCAAAGCTCATGCCGCTGTCGCACCACTTCGACCGACAACTGCTTTATTCTCCGAATCCGCGTTCATCCGTGCCAATCAGTGGCTAATAATGACGGTATCGCCTGATCCGACAGATTTCGGAACCAAAGTTTATGCGCGCGATGGCGCTTTCCGCGGCTGGTTCGCCGCTGATCGAGACGGAGTTGCCCGAGCCTCGGCCGGGCGCGGGTCAGCTTCTGGTGCAGGTTCGGGCCTGCGGTGTTTGCCGCACCGATCTGCATGTCGTGGACGGCGAGCTGCCAGACCCGAAGCTGCCGCTGGTGCCGGGGCATGAGATCGTCGGCGTCGTCGCGCGGCTCGGCGAGCGCGTCGAGCGATTCGCGATCGGCGATCGAGTCGGCGTGCCGTGGCTCGGGTTCACGTGCGGCAAATGTCCCTACTGCCTGTCGGGGCGGGAAAATCTTTGCGACTTCGCTCGCTTCACCGGCTACACGCTCGACGGCGGCTACGCGGAATTCGCGCTCGCCGACGAGCGCTGCTGCTTTCCGATCCCCGCCGGCTATTCCGATGCCGCGGCGGCGCCCCTGATGTGCGCCGGGCTGATCGGGTATCGCTCGCTCGTGATGGCGGGCGACGCGCGGCGGTTGGGCATTTACGGCTTCGGCGCGGCGGCTCACATCATCACTCAAGTGGCGCGACATCAAAGGCGGCAAGTGTTTGCCTTCACGCGGCCGGGAGACGAAGCGGGCCAGCGGTTCGCGCGCGGACTCGGCGCCGTGTGGGCAGGCGATTCGACCGCAGCTCCACCTGAGGCCTTGGACGCCGCGATCATCTTCGCCCCGGTCGGATCGCTCGTGCCGCAGGCTCTGCAAGCGTTGGCCAAGGGGGGCGTCCTCGTTTGCGCCGGCATCCACATGAGCGACATCCCGAGCTTCCCCTATCGGCTGCTGTGGGGCGAGCGAACGGTGCGCTCGGTCGCGAACCTCACTCGCCGTGACGCCGAAGAGTTTCTAGCCATCGCCCCGCAGATCCCCGTCCGCACCGAAGTCCAAACCTTCCCGCTCACCGAAGCCAACGAAGCCCTCCGCCGGCTGCGCTGCGCCGAGATTCGAGGAGCGGCGGTTTTAGAAGTGTAATTCAATTGTAACGTAGGCAACCTCAGGCCAGGGATGCTATGCTTTGGCTGGTGGCAGACATTCGAGGTAATTGAAGAAATGGTACAGTCCGTGGACACTACGAACTACGACGTTGCCGCATTTGATCGCGTCACCGATCCGATTCTGAGAATCCTAACCGCTGACCAGGCCCGCGCGCTCATCCAATATCGCGGCGACGAAGCGCTCCGCCTGCGGATCGAGGAATTGGCTGCCAAGAGCAACGAGGGCGACCTCACCGCGTTGGAGCAGGCCGAATACGAAGCCTATGTGCGGGCCAATAAATTTGTTGCCGTCCTGCAAGCGAAGGCCCGAAGAATCCTCGCCGGCCAACCGAATTAGTGATGGACCGCGCGACTCGAAATCGTGTTAGTGCGCGAGCGCGGAATCGTTGCGAATATTGTCGGCTGCGTCAGGACGAGACCCCGCTGGCGCCGTTACAGATTGAACACATCATTCCGCGCAAGCACGGCGGCGACGATAATACCGACAACTTGGCGCTGGCTTGCATCGACTGCAATTTGGCGAAGGGGCGAATATTGCGGGCATTGACCCCGAGACAAAGCAGGTAACATCGCTGTTTCATCCTCGTCGCGATCGGTGGCGCGATCATTTCGGATGGCGACGCGTACGAGTCGTCGGCAAGACCGCTGTTGGTCGAACAACCATCGAAGTTCTCCGGATGAATTCCGAAGACCAACTCGAGTTGCGGCGAGCAAGAAGCTCGGGTTGAGAAGATCTCACGACCGCAACCTCCTTCGTGCTAATGCTCTTCAATCCGATACAAGGTCGTCTTCGTCCGCAGGATGAGTGATTGGCCGACGGCGGCCGGCGAGGCTTTGCAGCCGTCGCCGAGCGTGTTGGCGGCTAACTCTTCATACTTGTGACCAGCCGCGACGACCGTCGTCTTTCCGCCCTCGTCGCAAAAGTAGAGGCGCCCCGCCGCGTAGATTGGCGAGGCCGAGAAGTCGCCTCCGAGGCGCTTGCTCCAGACCTCTTTGCCGGTCTGGGCATCGATGCAGGAAGCCACGCCGGCGTCGTGGACCAAATAGATCAAACCTTCGACGAGCAGCGGCGACGGCTTCGATCCGACGCTTTTCGTCAGCTTCCAGGCGATGTTCGTGTCCGTGAGATCGCCGTCCCCTTCCGGCCGCACTGCCAGCAGATTGGCCTTGCCGAAGCCGGTGTTGATGAACAGCAGCCCGTCGCCAAACACGGGGCGCGCGGCGGACGAGTACCCGGTGTGCCGGATTCGCCAGAGTTCCTTGCCGGTCCGCGGATCGTAGGCCAGAGCCGCCTTCGAGCAAGCGCTGATCAACTCCAATCGCCCCGCCGCTTCGATCACCAGCGGCGTCGAAAACGACTTCTTCATATCGCCGTCGGTCGTGCCGTAGTCCACGCTGCGGTCGGTCTTCCACACGGTCCGGCCGGTTTGCTTGTCGAGAGCGATCAGATATTGATAGTCAAATCCGTCGAAATCCAGGATCAGCAGATTTTCGAACAGGATCGGCGACGAGCCGGGGCCGCGGAAATGATTGCAGGGCAAATCGCGGCGTTGCCAAAGCACGTCGCCGCTCTGCGTGTCGAGGCAGGCCGTGCCGTAACTGCCGAAATGGATGTAGACCCGCCCCGGCTCGATCACCGGAGTCGGCGAGGCGTAGCTGTTGTATTGGCGGGTGTCGGCCGGGCTATCGACATCGAAGAGTTCCAGATCGCGAATGATGTGTCCGGTGGCCAGATCGACGCAGATGGCAAACAACTTCTTCCCGTCGGCAGTGGCCGTGGTGAGCCAAATCTGGTCGCCCCAGACCACGGGGCTCGACCAGCCGCGATCGTGGATCGGCGTCTTCCAGCGAATATGCTCGGTTTCGCTCCAAGTGAGCGGCACTCGCGCCGCGGCGCTGTGCCCCTGGCCGTCCGGGCCGCGAAATTGGGGCCAGTTTTCCTCAGCTTGTAGCCGGCCATAACAGATAAGCGCGCCAACGAACCAACCGAGAATACCGAGTGACTGACGCGCGTTAAGCATGCTATCGAATCTCCTCAGCACTGGATCATAGCCCAAAGCCATGCTCGAAATCAAACCGCTGTGCTACCTGACAGAGACCCCGTAAATCGCGCGGGCAACACAATTCGTACGGTCGGCGATTGCCAGACTCGCACGTTGTAAGTCTTACAATTCGGTGTCGATTGGATCGATTCCGCTCGCGGATCAGCCGCGGTGCCAACCCTAGTTTTTCCGTGATTTCTCCGCCATCGCTCCAGAAATCGAGTCGAGCAGCCGGGATTGGCACGCGCGCTGCTCTATAGGGCCATCGCTCAAGTTCGACCCAGTTGGCCGCGAGCGACGCCCGCACGCCGCTCGCGGCCAAGACCGCAATCGCAACGTCGAGCACCGTGAACTTTATCAGCCTTGTCGCCGCAGTATGGCGACCACTGCCCGCCTCGGGAGAGCTTGCTTTTCACGGCTAAAGGGCCCGGTCGGCTGCTTGTCGGCTCACCGGGCCCTTTTTTTATTCCAACTGACCTTTGCTCATTTGCCGGGGTTTGCCATACTTCCGGCGCCCCCAATGCCAAATCCTCGGTCGCAAGGATGCGACGATGGTCCGTTACTCCGTTATTATTCCCCAACGCGATTGCGGCGAGCAGCTTCGCAGTCAAGTGCCGCGGCTTCGAGCGGAACTAGATCGCTTGTCACTTCCCTACGAGATTCTGTGCGTCGACGACGGTTCGGCGCCCGCGACTCTCGACGTGCTTAACGAATTGCTGAGCTGCGAACCGGCGTTGAGGCTCCTGCGGCTTGCGGAGCCGGCCGGCACGAGCACGGCGCTCTCCGCCGGCATTGCCTCCGCACGCGGCGAGATCTTGATCGCCATCGAGGCGGGAGACCACTACTCGGTCGATCAAGTTCCGCACCTGGTCGCGCGGCTGTCGCGGCTCGATTTGGTGTTCGGCCGAATGCGGCTCGGGGCCTGGCGGAAATTCTGGCACCGCGTCGGGCGGATTCCACGCTGGATGCTCTTGGGTCTCGAAGTCCGCCATCCGGATTGCCTGTTTTGGGCAGCGCGGCGCGAGGCCGTCGAAGGGATTCATCTGGCTCGCGGGATGCGGCGCTATCTACCTTGGCTGGTGGCGCGGCGCGGCTTTCGCGTCGGCGACATGTATGTGGATGAAAACCCGAGTCGAACCTGCTTGCACGATCCGCGCGCGAATCCGTTCGATCTGCTCACCGCCTGGTGGACCTGCCGCCGCTGGCGCAACGACACGGCGCAAGAAATCCGACCGGCGACGATTGTCCATCACGAACTCGAGATGGCGGCGGTGAACAAGAAGTTTTGACAGGATTAACCGGATCGACAGGATTTCCAATCAAGCCGATACGACAAGCACGCGACCAAAGAAGATCATTCCTGCAAATCCTGTTAATCCTGTCGAAACAACGTCCGCTCGCATGAAGATATTCTTTTCCGCGGGGGAGCCGAGCGGCGATCTGCATGGCGCGAACTTGATTCGTCAGCTTCGTGCTCGCCGGCCGGACATCGAGTGCGTCGGCTATGGCGGGCCGCTCATGGCGGCGGCCGGCTGCGAGTTGCACGCCGATCTAACCGCGCTGGCCGTGATGTGGTTGCTTCGCGTGCTGTTGAACATCCACAAGTTTCTTGCGCTGGCCAGCCGAGCCGATCGCTATTTCCGCCACCATCACCCCGACGCCGTCGTGCTGATCGACTATCCGGGCTTCAATTGGTGGATCGCGCGGCGGGCGAAGGCCCACGGCATCCCGGTCTTCTACTACGCCCCGCCGCAAATTTGGGCTTGGGCGCAGTGGCGCGTGAAGAAGATGCGGCGGCTGGTGGACCACGTGCTGTGCAGCCTGCCGTTTGAGGAAGCCTGGTTCAAAGAGCGCGGCTGCAACGCAATCTTCGTCGGACATCCGTATTTCGACGAAGTGCGACAGCAGCAGCTCGACCAGGACTTTCTAGCCCGAATGCGGCGCGACGATCGGCCGCTGGTGACGATCCTGCCCGGCTCGCGCACTCAGGAGGTCACGCAGAATCTCGATTGGTTTCTGCGGGCGGCGGCGGTCGTGAAGGCGCGGGTGCCGAACGTGCGTTTCGCCGTCGCCGCATATAAGCCGCATCAAGCCCAATTCGCCCGCGAACGAATCAAGGAGACCGGGCTGGCGATCGAGGTGTTCGTGCGCAAGACCCCGGAACTGATCCATCTGGCCGAATGCTGCATGGCCGTGAGCGGCTCGGTGTCGCTGGAACTCTTGTATCAGAAGAAACCGACGGTGATTTTGTATTGGAT
This sequence comes from Pirellulales bacterium, assembly GCA_035939775.1. NCBI lineage: Bacteria > Pseudomonadati > Planctomycetota > Planctomycetia > Pirellulales > Pirellulales bacterium. The sequence continues at coordinate 16,602 of DASZFO010000148.1, forward strand.
CAATCGGTTCGCCAATTTCATACAGGCCCGGTTTCGGCGGGTGAAATACATCACGCTCGTGAATCTACTCTCGGCGAACGATATCTTCGTCGAGCGCGGCGCGGCCCGGCAGGAGACCCGCAAGCCGGCCGGATCGGACCGCGAACGCGAGTCGTTCCTGGAGCAGCGCGACCGCGTGCTGTTTCCCGAATATCTAACGTCGAGCGACAAGACGCTGGAGATCGCGGCCCACGTGATTCGCTGGCTGGTGGTGGAGGAGACGCGCGAGGGCCTGGTCGCCGAGTTGGCGAAGCTGAAGGCCCGCATCGGCCACGGCGGCGCATCGCGGATCGCCGCCGACTATATTTTGGGCGAGTTGGCCAAGCGCGCGGCGCCGATCCCGCGGCCGCACTTCATCCCCGGCATGGCGGTTGCGTCGAGCGGCGGCGCGGTTGAGCCAACGGAAGCTGCGACGCAACGCCCGTAGCAAGCGGTCCCTAGCCACTGGCCACGGATCGACGCTCAACGTATGCTACCGATGAATCCTTGTAGTCTCCTCGTATTTGAGTTTGGAGTTTGTCCGTGCTGATTGGCAACGTGCCTCCAACCGCGTGGGATCTGAACTTCTCGTTATTTCGGATCCCCGTGCGTGTGCATCCACTTTTCTGGCTGGTCTCACTTCTTTTGGGGCCACACGCTCCGCCACAATTGGTGATTTGGGTTCCGGTGGTATTCGTCTCGATTCTCGTCCACGAGATGGGACACGCCTTGATGATCCGCCAATTCGGCTGGTGGCCATCAATCCTGCTTTACACATTCGGCGGACTTGCGATTTATCAGGCGACTCATCGCGATCCGCGGAAGCAGATGCTGATATCATTCGCCGGACCGCTGGCTGGATTCTGTTTGGCGGCGGCCGTGGTCATTGCGCTGCGGGCCGCCGGACATCCATTGACGTTTCGCTCGGGAGGCCCGTTTGGGTTTCAAATCGAGCGGGAAGGATTTAAGAACGTCAATTTGGACTTGCTGGTCGATTTCCTGCTGTTTGTGAACATCGCTTGGGGTCTGATCAACCTGCTGCCGGTTTATCCTTTGGACGGCGGCCAATTCCTGTATGCCCTGCTGGACTCCGTGCGCGTGCCAGATGCGTTGGTCAAATCTCTCTGGGTCTCGATCGTCACGGCGACGGCGGTGGCGATTTACGCGGTAGCCCGAATGCACGACTTCTATCTGGCGGCCATGTTTGGCTACCTGGCGTTCACAAGTTTTCAAACGCTTCAGGCCCACTCGAGTCGCGGCGGCGGATATGGCAGATGGTGAGCGGAAGAACGGGCAGAGCTTGGCGCCGCGGCGCGTCGTCCTGTTGGGAGCGAGCAACCTGACCCGCGGCATCTCGACGGTAATCGAGACGGCCCAGGGAATCTTGGGCGGTCAGCTTGAGGTGCTCGCGGCGCTTGGTCACGGCCGCTCCTACGGCATGGCCAGCCGTGTTTTGGGCCGGGAATTGCCGGGGATTTTGCAATGCGGGCTGTGGAACGCCCTGTCCTCCCTGCCACCGGCGCCAACGGCCGCGCTTGTCACCGACATCGGTAACGATCTGCTCTACGGGGCATCGGTCGGATCGATCCTCGACTGGGTCGGCGCGAGCTTCGATCGGCTGGCGCTTTCGGAGGCCAGAACGATTGTCACGCTGCTGCCGCTGGAGAGCATCGCCAGGCTCTCGAAGCGGCGCTTTCTTTTGATGAGGACAGTCAACTTTCCCAAGTGTCGCGCTGGGCTCGATGAAGTTCTCTTGCGCGCCGGAGAATTGAACGCGGGCCTCATCGACCTGGCCCGAGCGCGGCGGATTCCGACGGTCGCGCTGCGCGGCGCATGGTATGGATTCGATCCGATCCACATTCGTCTGCGATTCTGGAAATCGGCGTGGCGCGAGATTCTTTCCGGATGGTGCGATGCGCCTGCGGCAGCGGCTTTTGCTCGCGGATCGCTCACTCGCTGGCTATATCTGCGGTCGCGCGCGCCGGAAGCGCGCCGGCTGTTCGGCGTCGCGCGCCGCGCGCCGCAACCGTCGGGACGATTGCGCGACGGCACCACGATCGCGCTCTATTGAGAATGCAAGATGCGCGGCGCGAAGCGCGGAAATGATTTCTTCATTCGTCATCGCGCATCCTTAGTTCGCCGCGCTCTCTTGACTCGCGCGAAAAACTTTTGAAAGATTTATCAAAGTCGTGTTGCACATTCTGAAGGAATTCGTACAACTACGTTTCATGTGTCCCGTGCATCAGAGGAATTCGTCGCTCGAGTGGATCGCGGAAGTGCGATCGATCGAACGGCTTCCTAGGATGGGAACTGTTTTTTGTTTTGTGGTGTGACCGCTTCGCTTCAATCTTCCCGCGTTGGGAAGAGAGGGCGAGCCAAGTTGCACCGGAACCTTTTGTACGGAGGACGTGCTGTGGCCAAGAAGAAGAAGGCCGCCAAGAAGAAGGCGGGCGCGAAGAAGTCAGCGAAGAAGTCGGCCAAGAAGAAGAAGAAGTAGGCCGCCAGGGAGCGGCGTCTCAGACGACGCTGGCTCTCACGACGCTGGCTCGCGCGATGAATATCGCGCGACATGCTTCGCGCGGTGACGCGCTCTGGCGCGCCGCGCTCTTCATGATACGACGAGAAAGAGCCTCGCGGGTTGGCAACAGCCCGCGAGGCTCTGATTGTTTGCGAGGCGGAAGTTCGCGTGTTGGAGTTCAGTCGTCAGGCTGCGCCTTGCAAGCTAGAAGCCTGAACTCCACCGTGATTTCCGTGAATTCCCGTGTATTTCCGGCCGTTTTTCGCCGTCCGGGTCACAGCACCGGCAGCGTCGGCATTGGCGGGTGACGGCGGTGCTGATCGGCCAGGTTCTTGACCAGGCGGAAGCAGATCGCCTCTAGGAACGGCGCCGACACCGGGTCGTCGAAATTTCGGGTCGTCTGCCCTTCGTCGCCGAACACGCGGATCGAAATGTTGATCGGAACCTCGCCTAAGAAGGGCATGTCCAGCTCGGCCGCTCGGCGCTTCGCCCCGCCGCTGCCGAAGATGTCGTAACGCTTGTTGCAGTTCGGGCAAACGAAATAGCTCATGTTCTCGACCATCCCGAGGACTGGGATATTCACCTTGCGGAACATGGCGATCGCCTTCACGGCATCCAAAAGCGCGACGTCCTGCGGCGTGCAAACGACCACCGCGCCGGTGAGCGGCAGCAGTTGCGAAAGCGTGAGCGCAATGTCGCCCGTGCCCGGCGGCATGTCGATCACGAGGTAATCGAGGTCGCCCCAGAGCGTGTCGCGGAGAAACTGCGTGATCGCGCCGTGCAACATCGGCCCGCGCCAGATCACGGCCTCGCCGGGCGGCATCAGAAAGCCCATCGACATCACGCGCAGCCCATCCACCTCGATCGGCAGGATCCGCTGTTCGCTCACCTCTGGCTTGCGATTGACGCCCAAAAGATGTGGGATGCTGGGGCCGTAGACATCGGCATCCATCAGGCCGACTGTCGCGCCGGCGCGCTTCAGGCCGAGCGCCAAGCAGGAAGCGATCGTGCTCTTGCCCACGCCTCCCTTGCCAGACCCAACGGCGATCACACTCTTGGCAGTGAGCCCGATCTGGCCGAGCTTCTGCGGCGGGCGGTCGTGAACCGCCAAGTTGACTTCGACCGTATTCAATTGCGGGAAGCGGCTCCGCAGCAGCTCGACCAAGTCCGCTTGAGTCGTCTTCCACAGCGGAGCGGAGTGGGTCGTGAGCGCGAGTGTGAGCGACAAGCAATCGCCGGCCAATCGCACATCGCGCACTTGATCCATCTCGACGATGCCGCGGCCCGTCTCGGGATCAGGAAAGTCATTGAGCGCGGCTCGGACCGCGGCTTCGCTTAATTGGTGTTCGTCCATGTCGTATTCTCACTTATGAGTTCAGTCAGAGACTTAACCGCCAAGAACGCCAAGAACGCTAAGAAGAATCCATAAGCTACAGCCATGCTTCGCCGGCGTCGCCGATTCCGATGCCTTTTGTCTTGGCGTCCTTGGCGTCTTGGCAGTTTATTCCATAGCTTCCGACCAAGGTAAATTCGCGTGAATTTCGTCGGTCGGTGTCTCGACCGTCTCCGCGGCTCGGAAACGTTTCAAGCGGCGATCCACGATGTCCGCCACTTCGCCGAGCCGCCGCGGGGAGATGATGAAGTGTACTGCCCCCGCCTCGCGGATCAAGTCGCGATAGCCGGCCAGGCGTCGATCGGCCAGCGCTACGAGCGCCGCTTGAGGAAATTCTCGATCGAATCGCGATAACGCAGCGAGCATCTCTCCCGCACCCGCCTCGGTCAACTCCGCTGCAATCACGGCCGTCGGACACTGAGCCAATCGTTCCCGACATTCCCCCCAGGAACGAACCTCGATGATGCGGACCGGTACCGGACTGCCAGATGATCGCCGGCGCCATTTGACCGTCCCCTCTCCCTTTGGGAGAGGGTTAGGTTGAGGGGAAGTGGCGATCGACTCTGCCTCACCCTCACCGCGGCCCTCTCCCGGAGAGAGAGGGAGAAGAGGCCGCGATTCGCGGCCCAGCTCTTGACGCAATGCGGCGGCCCAGTGCCCGTCGCGCTCCAGCACAATTAATTGGCCGGCAGGCAAATTCAATCCTCCTCCTCAAGGCCCAATTGCACCATTCGGCGATAGAGCCGCGGGCGGGTGAGCCCGAGCAGGCGCGCCGCTTTGGTCTTATTTCCTTTGCAAAGCCGCAGCGCCCGCTGGATCAACTCCAACTCGATGCTCCCCAGGAATTCCTCGATTTTGATCGGCTGGGGATCGCGTCGTGGGCGGCGGTTCGCGGCTGCGGTCAGGAAAATCCGTTGCGGCAGGTCGCGCGGACCAACTAGATTCCCCTCGGCCCGCTCGTGCGCCTCGCGGACCATCGCCGCCAGCTCGTCGATGTTGCCGGGCCAAGGATAGGCGGCGAGCTGGTCGAGCGCCTCGGGTGAAAAGCCGTGCAATTGCCGATCGCCTTGAGCGTTCAACTCTTCGAGAAACATCTGCGCCAGCAGCGGCAAATCCTCGCGGCGCTCGGCCAGCGGCGGAAGCTGGATTTCGATCGTCGAAAGGGCGCAGGCCAGGTCGTGGCGGAATTCGCCGCGCGACGCATATTGCTCGAGCGGCGCCGCGGCCGTCGAGACGATTCGCAACTGAGAATCGCCGCCGATTTGCCCGGCCAACTTGGCCTGCGCCTCGGCCGGCAGCTCGGGCACGTCGGTGAGCAACAGCGTGGCGGCAGGACGATCGGCCGATAATTTCTGTCGGCCGAGCAACGCGGAAAGCGTCGAACGGAGCAATTCAGTTCCCAGCGTGGCGCAGGACAGTGGCACCAGATCGCCGATCTCGGCAGCCGACTGACCGTAATGGATGGCCTTGGCCACATGCTGACGACCGCTCCCCTGCTGCCCGATGACCACCGCTGCCGCACGACTGCGCCAAGCCAGCCGCACCTGCGATCGCACTCGCGCCATTGCAGGACTTTCGCCGACCAAACGATCCATTTGCCATGGAGCGCGCAACTGGTCGTGAAACTGCGCGAGCCGCTCGTGCAGGGCGTTGGACTCGGCGGCTAAATCGTCCGCATCGATCGAGGCCGCAGAGCCGGGCGGCATGTCGTTCAGCGCAGCGATCGCGAAGACACCGGCGCAGTTCTCGTTTTCATCGAACAACGGGATGAACTCGGCCTTTCGATGGATTAGCTGACCATTACCGCCGCCGCGTGAGACGGCGGCCCGCATTCTCGCGCCGGCGAGCGCTTCCGGCGGCGGGCAGAGTCCCGCGATCTTTGCATCCAACGGCGACCCGATCGGGCTGGAATGAAAGGCGCACGTCTGGCCGATCAGGTCCTCGATGGGCACGCCGAGCCAAGTGGCGCAGGCCGGGTTGGCATAGACGATCCGCCGTTCGTCGTCCAATACGTAGATCGGTATGGCGATCGAGGCCAGCAGCCGAGCGAGTTCGGCGGTTAACGTGCGCAGTTGAACCATGCGGCGGCAAGCAGGCTAAAATGCGAAATCGCGTCGTTGAACAAAGATCAATCAATCGGTCAACTTTCAGCCTACTTGTCGGCCATTGCGGAGGGTAGTGCCCGAAACGCCGGAATAAAATCGAAAGACCGAGCGAATTAGAGGACGGGAAACGAAATCCTCGTTCCACGCAACGCGTCTTGACCGCCACCCGAGTTACCGGGGCAGACTCGGGCTGGCGGTTTTCTCAAGCGGCAATGGCTCGCCGGACAGCGAGACGGGGATTCTCACGTCCTTGTCGGTGTCTCTCGGTTGAAACTGCTGAACCGTGCGGCCGGCCTGGTCTGCGGCGTTGAGCGCGGGGCCCCAATCGAGTCCGACCGCCAGCACCAAGAGCGCGCAGGCGACCATCGCCAACCACGCGCCCGGCCCGCCTTCCGCTTTGGCGGTCGTCACCGGCGAGCGGAAATACATCACGGCGACGATCCGCAGATAATAGGCCATCGCGATCGCCGCGTTCAACACGCCGATGATCGCCAGGGCGACGAACCACATCCCCAGCGAGCCACCAGTTCCCCCGACTTCGAGCGCTCCGGTGAAGAGCGTGAGCTTTCCCCAGAAGCCGGCCAGCGGCGGCACTCCCGCCAGACTAAACATCGAAATCGCCAGCGCCAGCGCGGCCAGCGGTCGAGTACGACCGAGGCCGGCCAATTCGTCGACGCCATCCACTTGCCGGTCCTGCGACCCAAGGTATTTCAACGACGCGAAGGCCCCGATCGTCGCCAGGCAGTAGACTGCCAGATAAAAGAGCGCGGTCCCGACGCCGTTGATTCCGACGCGGGCCGGTGACGTTCCCGCCGCCGTCGTCGCAAACCCGACCGCCACGCCGATCAGCATGTATCCGCCATGCGCGATCGACGAATACGCCAGCAGCCGGCGGATGTTGTCCTGCCAGAGGGCCAGCACGTTGCCAAGCGTCATCGTCAGCACGGCCATCACGAGCGCCACGCGCCAGCCGAGCCCCTGCAACTCGCCGCCCGGCATCGACACCATGACCACCCGCACCAGCACCAAGAGCCCCGCGATCTTGGGAAGCGTCGAGAGCAAGCCGGCGTTTGGATGGTTCGTTCCCTGATAGACGTCGGGGGCGTAGAAGTGAAACGGCACGGCCGTCATGCGGAAACCAAGGCCGGCGAACACCAACAGCATCGCCACGGGGGCGAGCTTTCCGTACATCGAGGCCGCGCCCTCCTGCAATTGCGACGCTTCGCTCAATCGCTCGAAAAGATGATCCAACCGCGTCGAGCCGGCTAGGCCATAGAGAAAGCTGAAGCCGTAGAGCAGCAAGGCCGACGAGAGGATGCTGAGGAAAAAGTATTTCGCCGTGGCCTCTTGCCCCGACGCATCGCGCCGGCCAAGGTACAGCACAACGTAGGTTGGGATTGAGATCAATTCCAAGCCGAGAAACAAGACAACCAGGTCGTAGCCCGCGGCCACCAGCATCAATCCGGCGACGATCAGCAGCAGCGAGCCGACGTATTCGGCCGCCGGGCGAACCGTCTTGGAATGCGACGAAAGCATGACGAACAACAGGCCGAAGAGTAGGATGGCCCAGCGGGCCGTATGGCCGAAAACATCGTGCGTGATCGGCCCGCTGATCCACGGAGCGATCCCGTGGAGCGGCAGAGCGCGGCCGTCCTGGTAGAAGACGACGGCCGCGGCAATGAGTATCGCGCCCCCGGCGACCATATTTGGACGAAAGTGCTTGGGAAAGAACGCCCCCATCAAATAAATGATCGTTGCCGCGGCGAGCAGCAGCGCTTCTGGAAGCAACAAATAAAGCGTTCCCAGATCGGTCATGGCTGCGGCGCTCCTGGACGAACGGGAACGTGCGCCGCTAGCCCCGACGAAGAGGTCGAGGGCCGGGTGCTCGCCGCGTACTGCCGTTCAAAGCGATCGCTGACGGTTGTCGTTACATTTTGCACCGCCGGAGCGACCGGCCCGAGGAACGTGCCCGGCGCTATGCCAATCCAGAACACAAATACGGCTAGCGGCGCAAGCGCCAGAACCTCGCGGAGGTTCATGTCGCGCACCGAGTGTTCTATGGCTGGAAGCGCATGAGTGTACTCCTCACGCTCCGCGTGAGCATTCTCCCTCGCGCGGAGCGTGAGGGGTTCACTGCCTGACTCCGGCTCGCGCAGTGATCCAAAAAACACACGCTGCACGAGCCAGAGCATGTACCACGCTCCGAGAACGACGCCCGATACGGCCAGCACCGCGATCACGAGCAGTTGCCAGCCCAATCCGGGCGGAGATTGCGACCAGCCGCGCTGAAACATACCCAACAGAATCGGGAACTCGCCAGAGAAGCCGTTCAGCCCTGGCAGCCCGATGCTCGAAAACGTGAACAGCAGCATGAAGAACGTCAGCCGCGGCATTCGACGGGCGATCCCACCCAGATCGGAAATCTGCCGCGTGTGATAGCGATCGTAGAGCATGCCGATCAGGGCGAACAGCGCCCCGGTCGAGATGCCATGATTGAGCATCTGCAACACGCCCCCTTGCACGCCGGGTGAGTTGAGCGCGAAGATGCCCAACATGCAAAAGCCCAGATGGCTGACGCTCGAGCAAGCCACCAGCCGCTTCATGTCGGTTTGCGCGAGCGCCAAGAGCGCCCCGTAAACGATCCCAATCACCGAGAGCCATAAGAGCCAGGGGATGCAGATTGCCGCGGCCTCGGGAAGCATCGGCAGGCTGAACCGCAGGAATCCGTAGCAGCCGATCTTGAGCAGGATGCCGGCCAGGAGCACGCTTCCCGCGGCCGGGGCCTGCGTGTGGGCCAGCGGCAGCCAGGTGTGCAGCGGAAACAACGGCACTTTGATCGCGAACCCGGCGAAGAGAGCGAGAAACACAATCAACTGCAGATACGCGTGTTCGGCATCGTTTGGCAGAGGATGGGCGGCGAGCGCGGCCGTCAGCTTCGGAATCGAAAACGTCAATGCGTGCTCAGGCGAGGTCGAGTATTGCCAGAGCACGATCGTCAGCAGGCCGAGAAACGTAAGCACACTCCCGGCAAACGTGAACAGGAAGAACTTCAAGGCCGCATGACGCCGCTCCTCGCTCCCCCAGATCCCGATCAGGAAGAACAGCGGAATCAAAGTGAACTCGAAGAAAACGTAAAACAGGATGATGTCGCGAGCGGCGAACACGCCGAGCATCCCCATCTCAAGCAGCAGGAGCATCGCGTAATACGCTGCCGGCCGCTCGCGGATCGAATCCCAACTGATCAGCACGGCGGTGAACGTGAGCAGTGCCCCCAGCCCGAACAGCCAGAGGCTCAGCCCGTCCAATCCGACGCTGAACTCGATGTTGATCGGCGAATGGTTGCCGAACCAGGGAAGTTCGCTACTGGCGAAGACGGGCGCCTGGCCGGCAACAATACCCGCGGCATGCGGATAACGAACCACTAGCACTACCGCCAGCGCTAGCGTAACCACGCTCGTGATCAGTGCGCTTTGCCGCACGATCGCCTGACCCCACGGCGCAAGCACGGCGACCAGCGCCACTCCGACCAGCGGAAAGAAGATCGTGGTTAGAAGGAGCGATTCGTTCATTTTGCGGGCCAGACGATTAGGGCGCCGATGAGGACCAGGAGGCCGAGAATCATTGCCAGCCCGTAAAACTGCACGACGCCGTTTTGCAGCGATCGTAGCGAGCGGCCAATCACGGGCGGGATCGCGCCGGCGAAATCCACCAAACCGTCGACCACCCAACGGTCAAACCAGTTGCTCGCGGCGGCCAGCGTCGCCAGCGGCCGAACGACGAGCCAATCGTAAATCGGGTCGAAGAAGAATTTGCCATACGACAGCCAATAGAGCGGGCGAATCGCTCCGGCCAGCCACGTCACCTGCCGGCGGTCGCCCAAGTAGAGGAACGCCGCGCCGCCGATGCCCACCAGCGCCAAGAGCGTGCTGGCCACCGCCACGAAGTCGTGAATCCGCTCGCGATTCTCCAAGGCTGCCTCGGTGGAATCCGGCCGCGGCACGAAGTACCAGGCCAGCGAGGGTGTCTCCGCGATCAGACTGCTGAACCAACCGAGCAGCAAGAAGCCGACCACGGTAGCGCAAACCGCGAGCACGACAAGCGGAATCGTCATCGCAGGCGGAGATTCATGGGCGTGATGCCTTGCCTCGTCAGGAATCTTCTCCGGTCCAAGGAAAGTGAGGAACAGCGCCCGGAATGTGTAAAAGGCCGTGAGGAGCGCCGTGAACATCGCGATCCAGAACAACGCCAAGTGGAATTGCGCCGCAGTGAGGCCAGCGATCCCGAGCACGCTTTGCGATCCGTGCTGCGACCGTTCGTAAAGCGTGGCCAGGATTCCATCTTTGCTCCAAAAGCCAGCAAACGGCCACACGCCGGCGAGTGCGAGCGAGCCGACCACAAACGTCCAGAAGGTAATCGGCATCAGCCGCCGCAGGCCGCCGAACCGCCGCATGTCGATCACGCCCCCCATCGCGTGCATCACGCTGCCTGCTCCGAGGAACAACAGGGCCTTGAAGAACGCGTGGGTGAACAGATGAAACATGCCGAATACGATTCCCGGCAGCACGCCGATGCCGAGGCCGAGAAACATGTAGCCGAGTTGGCTGATCGTCGAATAGGCGAGCACGCGCTTGAGATCGGTTTGCGTCACCGCGATCAGCCCAGCCAGGAGGGCCGTGAAGCAGCCGACGATCGCCACGACGTGCTGCGCCTGCGGCGCGGCGACGAACAGCGGCGTGCAGCGAGTGACCATGTAAACCCCCGCGGTGACCATCGTTGCCGCGTGAATGAGCGCACTCACGGGTGTCGGGCCTTCCATCGCGTCGGGGAGCCAGATGTGTAACGGGAATTGGGCGCTCTTGCCGCAAGCGCCGAGCAGCAGCAACAGGCAGATTGCCGCGCCAACCTTGCCGCCGACGTAGCCATCGCCGGCGCCGGCGGTAAGGCGAGTTTGCCCGAGGACGCCGATCGTCTCGACGGCGGCAGTTCCTTGGCTCGCCGCCGCCGTCCCCTGAGCGCTGGGCAGCAGAGTGTCGTGAAAATCGAGCGTGCCGTATGTCGTCCAGATCAAGAACAGCCCGAGCGCAAAGCCGAAGTCGCCGACGCGGTTGACCAAGAATGCTTTCTTGCCCGCCGCGACCGCCTCGGGCTTCTGATACCAAAAACCGACCAGCAAATAGCTGCACAGCCCGACCGCCTCCCAGAACACATAGAGCAAGGCAAAGTTGCTCACGGAGACGAGCATCGTCATCGAAAAGACGAACAGGCCGATGAAGCTGAAGAATCGCCAATAGCCCGGATCGCCGTGCATGTAGCCGATCGAATAGATGGCGACGAGCGTGGAGATGAACGTGACCATGGCGAGCATGATGGCGGTGAGCGGATCGGCCCGTAGCGTCACCTCGATTTTGAAATCGCGGCTCTTGCTGGGAGAAATGCCGGGAGCGACTATCGGCCTGGTCTCGATCGAATTGGCTTCGACACTCGCGGGATGCACCGAGCGGGAAGGATAGGCCTCGGCGATGTTGGCCCATTGCCAAAGCGTGAACGTTCGCTCGAAGCCGACCTCACTCTTGGCCGCGCTCTTCGACGCATCATCGACACCGGAACTGACTTCCCTTAAGAGCGCGAGGCTCAATAGGAACGAGATTGCCAGCGCGGCGACGACCGGCAGATGGCTGCGAGCCTTTAGCAGCCAGCCGAAGCAGCCGACAATCACCGCCGCCGCCAGCGGCAAGAGCGGAATCAGGATCAGGAGGCTTTGCATCATGTCGTTCATTTACTCAAACGTGCTCTCGATGCAGCTCTTCATCGGGCAAGGTCGGAGGCTCGACGCCGGCGGGCGTCAGATGCGGCCAGGCTTTCGGCGTTTCGCGGAACTCCGGCAGCTCCGCGTCGGTATAGGGAGGCAGATTGCTCTCTCGCAGATCGTGCCAGGCATCGATGTCCAGCTTGCCGTTGCGATGATAGAGCATCAGCACTAGCGCCAACGCGATGGCCGCCTCGCAGGCGGCGACCGTGAGGCTGAAGATCACTAGGATCTGGCCTCCCCAATCGTTGTGGAACCGTCCCCAGGCGATCAGGCTCACCGAGACGCCCTGCAGCATCATCTCGGCCGCCAGGAACATGACGATCATATTCCGCCGGCTCAAAAAGCCCACCAGCCCGATGCCGAATAGCAGCGCGCCGACCAAGAGCGAGTTGAACAACAGCGCGGATTCATCCATGCGTTGGCTCCTTGGCGCGGGCCGCGCTCGCCTGGGGCTCGCGGCTAAACGAACCGAGCCCGTCCTGCTTCATAGTTCGTACTTCGTACTTCGTACTTTCGCTCGCTCTCTGGTGCCCCACCATCGCCACGGCGCCGACGAGCGCGACGAGCAGCAGCGTGCCCGCCACTTCGACCGGGATCAGATAGCGGCTGAACAATTCCGCTCCGAGATGGGCGACGTGCTCGTCGGACAAGATGTTCTGGGGCAATTCGGCGGGCGATTTGACCGGCACTTTGTCGAGCGCCGAGCCGACAAATGCCATCGTCAGAACGCCGACGAGCACGGCGCCCGTGGCGGATGCCAAGAGCGGCTCCCAGGAGATGCGGTCGTAAAACGCCCGGCCGCTCGCTTGGGCCAGCATCAAGACGAACAGAAACGTCACCAAGATCGCCCCCGCATAGACGACGATCGTCGCCACCGCGAGGAACTGGGCCCCTTGAAACAGAAACAATCCGGCGGTGCCCAAGAGCGAGAGAGCGAACCAGACGGCGCAATACACGGGGCTGCGGAATGTCACAGCCGCGCCAGCCGAGACCAATGTCACTGCCGCCAGGGTCCAAAACAGAGCGTTACTGCTCCAACCCGGCAGCCGCCAGAGCAGCGAGCCAAACAATCCTAAGCTCACCAGACCGAGTAGTACCCCGAGCATCCGGCCGGGGGCCGTGCCGCGCGGCAGCATCAGCCAGACGCCGATTGCACCGGTCGCAGCCGCCGCGGCGATGATGGCTTGGTTGTGATCCATGAGAGACAGAGGTCAGAGGTCGGAGGCCAGAGGTCAGAGGTCAGACGTTAGCCGGTTCGCTTGTCTTCGACCCTGAGGCTCAGACCGAAGGGCGAACCGATGTGCCATGGCTTTGGAATTGGATATGTTGGAGTTCAGCTTTCAGGCTGCTGCCCGCAGGCTAAAGCCTGAACTCCAACGCTTGATCGGAAAGCTAATGTGATTTCATCTACAACGTCCCGCCAAGCTTGGCCGATTGCATCGGCTCGTGGTCTTTGGTTTGGTCGAACACGCTCAACAGTTTTTCCTTGTCGAAGATCATTTCCTCGCGGCTGCGGCCGGTCAGGTCCATGAAACTGGTCAGCTCGATCGCATCGACCGGACAGGCCTCTTCGCACATCCCGCAGTAGATGCAGCGCAGCTCGTCGATCGAGAAGCTCTCGGGGTATTTTTCTCGATCGGGCCAGGGGCTTTCCACGCCGACGATGTCGATGCAATGGGCCGGGCAGGCCGTGGCGCAGAGAAAGCAGGCCACGCACTTCACCCGCCCTTGCGAATCCTTGTTGAGCCGATGCACACCGCGATAGATTAGCGGGTTGCCAATCTTGGGGCGCTCCTCGGGAAAGCTCTGCGTCACCTTGGGGCTGAATAGGTGCTTGATCGTCGTGCCTAGCCCTCCGACGAACAAGGGCAGATACATCCGGCCGGAAAGGCCGAGCTGCGGGTCTTCGATCCAACGGATGCTCGTGTCGTCAGGTTTCATTTAGTCTCTCAACTCAAACTCGCTGTCCCAGGGGCTGATTTCGCTTCGCGGGCGGTTATCGGTCGCAAGCGGCGCCGTAAGTCCGGCTAGCGCCCAAGCCAGGACCATCACGATCCAACTGATCGCCGCCGGGACCCACATGCTGTCGGTGCCGATCGCTCGAGCCAGCGGCCCGCGGTACTCCAGAAGCACGGCAATCGTCACCAGGTTCACCAGTCCCAACGGCAGCATCACCTTCCAGGCCAGCGCCATCAACTGATCGAAGCGAAACCGCGGCCAGCTCCAGCGGACCACCATGAAAAACAGGATCACTCCGAGCACCTTTACCCCCAGCACGATGATCCGCAGGATGGCGATCGGCCATGTCACGTCGTTGGCCGAGCCGGTCAGGCCCCAAAAATGCCAGCCACCGAGGAAGAGGATCACGATCAGAAATGCCGCCGTAAGCATGTGCAAAAACTCGGCGATCAAAAACAGCAGCAGTTTCATACCGGAATACTCGGTGTGATAGCCGCCGATCAGTTCCTGCTCTGCCTCGGGCAGATCGAACGGCAAACGGGCGGCCTCGGCAAACGAGGCGACCATGAACACGATCAGACCCAATGGCTGCACGAACGCATTCCATACACCGGTCGTCGCTTGATCGGAAATAATCCGGTCCAGCCTGAGCGTGCCGCTCGCGAGCACCACGCCGAGAATGCCCAGCCCGAGTGGGATTTCGTAGGCGATCAACTGGGCGCTCGACCGCAAGCCGCCGAGGAAGCTGTATTTGTTGTTGCTCGCCCAGCCCCCAAGAATGACGCCATATACAGCGATGCTCGACAAACCGAACACGTAGATCAGGCCGACGTCGATGTTCGGCGCGACCACCAGCGGCACTGGATCGGGCAAGCCTTGAATCCCCAGCGGCGGCAACACGCTGCCAAACGGGATCACCGCGAAGATCGCCAGCGCTGCCGACATGATGATCACCGGTGCGAGCGCGTACAGGGCCCTATCGACTTGCCCCGGCGTATAGTCTTCCTTGAAGATGAATTTCAGACCGTCGGCCAGCGGCTGACCGAGACCGAACAGGCGGATTTTCGTGAGCGGTATGCCGACGCGGTTCGGCCCGCGGCGATCCTGAATCCAAGCCGCCATCCAGCGCTCGACGAGCACGAGATACGCCGCAGCAGTCATCAGCCCGCCGATGAGCAGGGCAATCTTGATCAGGGCGGCGAAGAAAGTGGCGGTGAGCATGAACATCGAGCCTTTTACGTAGCCCAGGCGTTCACGCCTGGGTTGTCGAATCAAACAATCTTTTTTCAGCCCCGTTCACGGGCTTTCAATTCGTGCGGCTTTAGCCCCTGAAGGGGCAAGGTTTTCGGTGGCCCGGCGGCCCAGGCATAAATGCCTGGGCTACATAAAAACTTGACCTCTGATTTTGATTTGTCGAACGCTTGGACGCCCGTTATGTGGCGCTTGCCAACAAACTGACTTTCAAATCGACTCCGACCGGCGGGACTTCGTCCCCAGCGGCGGCAAAATAGCCGATGTTGGCGGCGATTTCGCTTAGCACCGTGCGCGGATTGTACAAGCCGCGCATTCCAAGCATCCGCCAATACAAATGCCCCTCGATCCAAACGCCGGCCGGCGGCCGGATCGCCCATTCGAATGATTGCAGCCGGTCGGCGAAATTCACATACGAACCGGACCGCTCGGCGAACGAGGCGCCCGGCAGTTGATAAGTCGCCCGCTGCCAGAGCGGCGAATCGAACAAGTCCTGAACGATCAACAATCGCTCGCCGGCGAGCCGCTCGGCCGTCGCATCGTCGATCCAAGGTTCGCGATACCCGCCGGCGACCCACACGGCCTGAATCTTTTCCGCGTCGAGTTGGTCGAGCATTTCGTCGAACGTCATCACAGCGCCGGAAAAGTCTTTGAGCACGGCCTCGACGCCGCGGCGATTCGGGCATTTCTCGGCATGGATCGTGAAACCGCTGGCGAACCGTTCATCCTCGCCGGCCATCGGCACCGGCCCGAGCGCGAGTGGGGCTTCCGGATCGTATTGGCGCACCAGCTTCGCCAATAGATACGCTTCCTCGACCGTCTGGTGCGGCGAAATCACCGCCGCCAACCGCCCCGCCTTCGTCAAGCGAGCGTCCAATTCAGCCGGAATCACCGACCAATCGACATTCACATAACCGGTCGCCTCGTGCCGACGGGCCTCGACCAGCCGCTCCGGGTGGTGAACGTGATGGTAGCCGTAGCGCCCTTCGTCGCACATCCACCATTTGTTGATGAATGGATTCTCGCGAGGGCGGAGGCGATAAACCGTGTCTTGATTCTCGTCGACCAGAATCGAGCAGCCGGTCGAACAGCCGGCGCAAACGCCCGGATGGCTCTGCATGAACCAGACCCGCTGCGTGTAGAGGAAATCCTTGTCTCCCAGCGCTCCGACCGGGCAGAGATCGACCACATTGCCCGACATCTTGTTCGCCAGCGGATGGCCTGGGAAGACGTCGATCTCTTCGTGGCTGCCGCGGTTGATGACCAAAAGCTCTTTCGTGCCGCTGATCTCGCGCGTGAAGCGCACGCAACGGCTGCACATCACGCAGCGATCGACGAACAGCGTCACTGTCTCGCCCAACTCGCGGCGGCGGCTGCTGAAGGGGCGGATGTCGGCCCGGCGCTGGTTCTGGCCATGCTTGAAGTGATAGTCTTGCAGCAGGCATTCGCCGGCCTTGTCGCAGATCGGGCAATCGATCGGGTGATCGATCAGCAAGTCTTCTTCCACCCGAGCGCGGCTCTGCTTGACCGCTTCGCTATTGGTGACGAACACGATTCCGGCCTTGGCGGGCGTTTGGCAGGCGGGGACGAGCTTGGGGATCATCGTGATCGCGCCAGTTTCCGGATGGCGGCTGCCGGTTTCGACGAGGCACATTCGGCAGCTTGCGACCACGGTCAGCCCCGGATGCCAACAGTAATACGGTATCTCGACGCCGGCCCGGCGAGCCGCCTGAATGCCATTCAAGCGCTCGTTGTCGCCGACTTCGACTTCTTTGCCGTCGATTAGCACGATTCCCATGTAATTCCTACTCGATCGGTATGCCGGGGGCGACCGCAGATGGACGCAGATGAACGCAGATCATCGCGGATGACGACGATTGATTCTGAGTGGAAAAGGAAACCAAAAATCCAACGATTCCGAGCGCGTATCGCGGCCAGACTGATTCGAAGTTGAAATCCCTCTCCTGCATTTCTGGCCTCCGCATAAGAAACCTCCGCAATCTGCGCCAATCCGCGTTAATCAGCGTCCATCTGCGGTCGACCTCGTCAATGGGCCGCAAGGATCGGCAGGGCATTAACCGCGTCGGTGACGTTGTATCCCGTGGGGTTGGTGCGTTTGATGTAATCTTCGAACTCGCCGCGGAATTTCCGGATCGCGTTCTTCATCGGCCAGGCCGCGCCGTCCGCCAGCCCGCAGATCGTCGTGCCGGGGATGATGCCGATCGAATCGGCGATTTCCAGCAGCAGGTCGAGGTCGCGGAGCCGGCCGCGGCCGGCCTTGATGCGTTCGAGCATCCGCAGCGCCCAAGCCGTTCCTTCGCGGCATGGAGTGCATTGGCCGCAGCTTTCGTGCTGGAAGAAGCGGCAACTGTTGTGCAGAAAATCGACGATCGAGACGGTCTCGTCGAGCACGACGACCGCGGCGGTCCCCAGGCCGAGGCAGCCGACCTTGCCCGGCCCGGCGAAATCGAGCGGCGTGTCGAGTTCGTCGGCCGACAACAGGCCCATGCTGATCCCGCCGGGGATCGCGGCCTTCGCCTTCCGCCCTTTCCAAACGCCGCCGCCGTATTCGTCGATCAACTGCCGGCAGGTGATCCCCAGCGGGGCCTCGTAGCAGCCGGGCTTGTTCACGTGACCGCTCAGGCAATAAAGCTTGGGCCCGTAGCTCCCCGGATCGCGCGGGTTCTTCGGATCCGCCGGCACTCCGATCGACTTGAACCACTCCGCCCCGCGGCGGGCGATGTGCGTGACGCAAGCGACCGTCTCGATGTTGTTCACGACCGTCGGCTTGCGGAATAGCCCTTCGACGGCCGGAAACGGCGGCTTGATCCGCGGCCACGCCCGTTTACCCTCGAGGCTCTCGATCAGGCCCGTCTCCTCGCCGCAGATATAAGCGGCCGCGCCGCGATGGAGGTAGATATCGAGCGAGAATTGGGTGCCGAGAATGTTCTTTCCCAAGTAGCCGGCGGCATAACATTCGTCGATCGCGGCCTGCAGGCGCTCGTAGCTGAGCGGATACTCGAAGCGAAGGTAGATATACGCAGTGGTGGCCCGCGTGGCGTAGCAGGAGATGATGGTTCCTTCGAGCACCTGATGCGGGTCGTCTTCCATTAGGATGCGGTTGTTGAACGTGCCCGGCTCGCTCTCATCCGCGTTGATGCACATATAGATCGGGCCGGGATGGTCCTTGGGCAGGAAGGTCCATTTCAGCCCGGTGGGAAACCCGGCCCCGCCGCGACCGCGGAGATTGCTCTGCTTGACCAGCTCGGTCGTCGCCGGAGGCGTCATCTCCGTCAGCACCTTGCGCAGCGCCGCGTAGCCGCCGGCAGCTTCATACGCGGCCAGCGTATGGCTGTTCGGCTTTCCGACGTTGGCGAGGAGGACGGGTTCGAAAGTGGGCATCGGGTTTGGGCACGCGGAGCGCACCTACTACGGTTGTCCGTTCGTGCCGCGGCATTGCTCGAGGAATGCGTCGGCTTTTTCGGGTGTCAGGTCTTTGTGCAATGTCTGATTGGCCAACATGCAGGGGGCGAATTCGCAGGCTCCGAGACACTCGGCGAATTCGAGCGTCAGCTTGCCATCGGCCGTTGTTTGTCCCGGTTGAACACCCGCCTTGTGGCAAAGATGTTCCAGAATCTCTTCACCGCCGCGCAATGCGCAGCTCACCGAGCGGCAAATCCAGGCCCGGGTCTTGCCGTGCGGGCGGTCCTGCTTGAAGAGCCCGTAGAACGAGAGCGTGTCTTGTACTTCGGCGGGCGCCAGTTCGAGCAACTCGGCAATCTCCTCGACGGCCGCCAACGGCACGTACCGCAAACGCTCGTTCACAATGTGTAGCGCTGGCAGGGTGACCGCTTGCCGAGTCGGATAGCGCGGAAAATACGCCTTGATGGCGGCAACCATTTCGTCGGTCAAGATACGTTCGGCGGTGGCCATGCTCTTTTAGCGGTCCAATTCCGCCGCGATGATGTTCAGGCTCCCCAGCACGGCTACGATGTCGCTCAGCGTGTGGCCGCGGATCAAATCCGGGAACAAGGCAAAGTGGATGAACGAAGGCGGGCGGCAGCGGGCTCGCCAAGCCACGTCGGTGCCGTTTCCCACGAGATAAAAGCCCAGCTCGCCGTTGGGGGCCTCGATCGCCGAATAGCACTCGTCGTGCGGCACATTGAACCCGCGGTTGCTCATCTCCAGCTCGAAGTGCGAGATCGTCCCTTCGATCGTCGAATAGACCATGCGCTTGTTCGGCAGCGCCGTCCGCTCGCCGATCGCCACGTTGATCGGCCCCGACGGCAGGTTCTCGATCGCCTGCGCCACGATCCGCAGGCTCTCCCGCATCTCGCCCATGCGAACAAGATAGCGGGCGTAGCAATCTCCCGCCTTCGCGCAACAGATCTGGAAATCGAAATCGGCATACGGCAGTTGCGGCTGCGGCTCGTCCTTGCGGAGATCGCGAGTCACTCCGCTGGCGCGAGCGACCGGCCCGCTGGCGCTGCGATTGATCGCTTGGTCCTTCGAGAGCACGCCGACTCCCTTGGTGCGATCGATGAAGATCCGATTGCGGTTCAAGAGCCGCTCCATGTCGTCGAGCGTCTTGGGGAAGTTCTTGACGAACGCCCTCACCTTCTCGACCACCAGCGGCGTCATGTCGTACATCAATCCGCCGACGCGAGTGTAGCTGTTGGTGAACCGCGCGCCGCAGAGGGTCTCGAAAATGTCGTAGAGCACCTCGCGCTGGTAGAAAGCATACATGAAGTAAGTAAACGCCCCGGTGTCGAGCCCCGCCGCTCCATTGCAGAGCAGATGATCGCTGATTCGCGACAGCTCGGCGATGATCACGCGGATGTACTGCGCACGTTTCGGCAGCTCGATTCCCAGCAGCTTCTCGACCGCCCCGTGCCAGGCCACGTTGTTCGACATCGGCGAGATGTAGTTCATCCGGTCGGTGACGGTGACGTATTGGTTATAATCGAGGCTCTCGCCGAGCTTCTCGAATCCGGAATGGAGATAGCCGATGTCGGGCAGGGCGTCGATCACGCGCTCACCGTCGAGCTTGAGCACCAGCCGCAGCGTCGTGTGCGTGGCCGGATGCTGCGGGCCGAAATTGAGCGTCCAGACATAGTCTTTCGACTCGTCCTGAAGCATTTCGGGGTTGGTTGGTGCAATGGCCATTCGCGTTGGCTATGCGTTCTCCCGCGTGAGCACGGGGAAGTTGTGCCGCTCGCCGCGGCCTTGCAATGGGTAATCCTTTCGGAGCGGGAAGGCCGTGAATTCTTCTGGAAGCAGAATCCGCCGCAGGTCGGGATGTCCGGCGAAGGTGATGCCGAACATGTCATACACCTCGCGCTCCATCCAATTCGCGCCTTCCCAAAGCGGCACGGCCGAGGGAACGGTGAGGTCCGGCTCGTTCAAGAAAGTGCGAACTGTGATTCGCTCGTTCGATTCCGTGCCCGCCAGTAGGTAGACAAGCCCGAATCGATCGCTCGCCCCGCGATAGTGCAGATAATCGACGCAGGTGATATCGACCAAGAAATCAAATCGCCGCTCACGGTTGAGGAACTCCAGCACGGCGTAAACCGCGCCTGGCTGAACGACGGCGCGCAGTTCGCCACGAAACTCGCTCGTCTTCACTTCTGGAAAACGGGCCGACAGCGCGGCGATCGTGGCGGGATCGGTCATCTGACATCCTTGGTCCGAGGGACTTTTTCCTCGTAGCTGAATTCGCCAGAATTCAGCCGCATCACGTTTGCATCGGCATCGGAATTCTGGCGAATTCCGCTACAAGATCGGGCTCCGCGCGCCGTCGATCTGCGGCAGCCCGTTGATCTCCACCAGCGCTCGTTTCGGCTGCTGCCGCTTGGCTGAGTCGAATTCCGTCCCCCGCCGCGTCCCTTCCCGTTGAATCTTGTCTTGTAAATCGATGATCGACTGGATCAATTGTTCCGGCCGCGGAGGGCAGCCCGGCACATAGATATCAACCGGAATGAATCGATCGATGCCCTGCACGACGCAGTACGTGTCGAACACGCCTCCGGTCGACGCGCAGGCCCCCATCGAAATGCACCACTTCGGCTCGTGCATCTGCTGCCAAATCCGCTGCAACACCGGCAGCATCTTCATCACTACGCGCCCGGCGACGATCATCAAATCGCACTGCCGCGGGCTGAAGCGAAACACCTCGGCCCCGAAACGGGCGATATCGTGCTTGCTCGCCCCGGTGGCCATCAACTCGATCCCGCAGCAGGCCGTGGCAAAGGGCATCGGCCAAAGGCTGTTCTTGCGGCACCAACTCGCCAACGCGTCGAGTTGGCTCAACATCACGTTTTCGGGCACTTCTACCGCCATCGAAATACCCCTTTTCGCCAAACATAGACGAAGCCCAGCGCCAGCAAGCCGATAAACACCATCGCCTCGCCAAACACCAGCCCGCGGCTTTGCACCAATCCGTGAGCGACGGCCGAATCGATTCCCACCAGCGACTGGCCGGCGGCAGCGGCAATTCCGGGGTCTTCGCCGTGCGGCCGACTGGCGACCGCCCAGGGGTAAAGGAACAGCAGTTCGACGTCAAATACCAGGAAAGCGATCGCCACTAAGTGGAACCGAACGTCGAACCGCCGCCGCGTGTCGTGGATCGGGTCCATGCCGCTTTCATACGGCATTTGCTTGACGGCCGTCCGCCGCCGCGGAGCTAGCAATTTGGCCGGCATTAACAGAGCAACGGAGAGAAGCGTTGCCAGCACAACGAACAAGATGACAGGCAGGATCGTTGCCATAACCGACTTCAAATCTGTAGGTTGCGCCGGCCCAGTGACTTTGTGAATCTTGTCACAAAGTAGCCGTAAGAATCCTACCGACTCGGCGAATCAATCGTCAAGCCGCCCGCTGCGAATGCAGAGACGCTTCATTTCAGCGTAAAAAAAAGAACCCTTCGCAGGTGGGGCAGGAACCTACGAAGGGCAGGAAGCAAGGGCAAGCCCTCGATCCGCGGCTGAGTATCATCATGCAGGGAGTCACTCACAATACCACGGAAAGGGGGTGAGCAGGATATGCAAAAATCTGAAGAAATGTCGCTGCGGAAGGCATACAATCGGATTCGGTCGCCGTTAGCTCTCGGTTAAACGACCGCGATGGCCACCACCTTGGAAAGCACGTTTCGTATGCCGTCGCCCCGGCTTGGAATCCGCAGTGCTTCGATTTCCGCATGACTCTCGATCTGGTCAGCACGCTCCGTGACTTAGTCGCCATCCCGAGCGTCAATCCGATGGGCCGGTCCGTTAGTGGGCCTGAGTATTTCGAGCATCGGCTCACCGATCATCTCGAGCGGTTGTTCCAGCGGCTGGCGCTGCCCATCGAGCGGCAAACGATCGCTCCGCTGCGCGACAACATTCTGGCGAGGGTCGATGGCGACGTACCGCCGGAGCATGGCGGGCCGCTGCTGCTCTTCGAGGTGCATCAAGACACGGTTCCCGTCGAGGGAATGACCATCGAACCGTGGACGCCGGCCACCCGCGACGGCCGACTCTATGGCCGCGGCTCGTGCGATGTGAAAGGGGGCATGGCGGCCATGCTCGGCGCCATCGCGCGATTGGCGGAGGAACGCCCACCGGGCCGCGCCACCGTCGTGCTCGCCTGCACGGTGAACGAGGAGCATGGCTTCACGGGCGCGAGCGGGCTTTGCCGCCTGTGGTCGGGCGAACGGTCGTCGCTCGTCCCACGCGCGCCGGACGCGGCGATCGTGGCCGAGCCGACGCGGCTGGGCATCGTCGTCGCGCACAAGGGCGTCGTCCGCTGGCGTTGCCGCACGAACGGGCGCGCGGCGCACAGCTCGCAGCCCGAAGCCGGAGACAACGCCATTTATCGGATGGCGCCGATCGTGGCGGCGCTCGAGCGCTATCATCGAGAGGTGCTCGGCGGCTCTGCCGCGCATCCGCTCTGCGGCCGGCCGACGCTCAGCTTGGGAACGATCGCCGGAGGAATTAGCGTCAACACGATCCCCGACCAATGCACGATCGAAATCGATCGCCGGCTGCTCCCCGGCGAAGACCCGGCCCGAGCGTATCAGCAGGTGATCGACTACCTATCCGCGACAATCGGCGATAAGGATTCCAGACGCCACATCGAGCATGACCCGCCATTGATGCAAAGTCCTGGGCTTTCCGATGCAGCGAATGGGCCGCTCGCCGAGCGCCTGGCTGAAGCCGTTCGCGGAGTGATCGGCAGCGCGACGAAAACCGGCGTGCCCTTCGGGACCGACGCCGCGGCAATCGCTCGGGCCGGCGTGCCGACGGTCGTATTCGGGCCCGGCTCGATCGACCAAGCGCACACGGCCGACGAATGGGTGCCGCTCGATGAAGTCGCGCAAGCGAGTGAGATTCTTTATCGCTTCGCGCGCCGATAGCCGTGGGACTCAAGGCACAGGTTTCGATTTCCGAGTGTTGGAGTTCAGGCTTTAGCCTGCCGTCTACGCCTAAAGGCTGAACTCCAACGGCCGTCGACCGATGCGCGCTTCGGTTCGCAAGCGAACCGGCTAACGATTGACCTCCGGGCTTCGACTTCAGATTTGAGATTTCAGATTTGGAATCTCAGCAGCCTGCCGCCAGGCGCGGAAGATCATCTTCAAGAAGCTGCTCGAAAGGAACCCGAAGAATCCGCCGAGGATCGCCGACGAGACGGCCCCCACGATCAGCCCCGCGGAGTTTACGTCGGTCCAATAGGCATAGGCCAGACTGCTGAGCGATCCGCCGAGCGCCGCTCCAAGCGCCGTCAGTACGAACACCGACCACCCCAGCGGCGTCCGCTCGCGAAGGCGGCTCGGCGAATTCGCGATTTGAAGAGCGGCGGGGGCAGCGGGCCGCGGCGACACTTCGCTCGTCTCGTTATCGCGGCTCGCTTCGTCGCGCAGCGATGTGCCAATCGCGTTGCCCGCCCCATGCAGGAACACGAGCAACAAGAAGAAGCATAGCCCGACCGAAGCTAGCGGGCCGATTTCGCGCATGAGTCCAAACAGCACGCAACAGCCGGTGACCCCCAACATCAAGGTCCGCAGCCGAAACTGCGGCCATTTCATCGGCCGATGAACCGTTGATGAAATGGGCGCCTGCATTGATCATCCCTTTTGACCGGATCGGATTTACCACGAAGGACACGAAGCGCAACTGATAGATATAACTCTTCGTGTCCTTGGTGCCCTTTGTGGTTTTCAAAGCCGGACTTGTTCCGCGATCAATTCTACACTTTCGCGCCCCAATTCACGCCCTGCAAAACGCGCACCGCGGCCGGGGATTTGTTCAGCACGTAGAAATGAATTCCCGGCACGCCGCCGTCAAGCAATTCCTGAACCTGCCGGGTCGCGAACTCGACCCCGACCTCGAATTGCCACTCGTCGCTGTCCCCCTCGCGTTCGAGCGCCGCAACGAATTTGTCCGGCAGCCGCGCCTTGCAGAGCGCGGTGATCCGCTGGATTTGGCTGAGATTAGTAACCGGCAGGATGCCCGGGACGATCGGCACGCCGATCCCTGAGTTCCGGCAGCGATCGCGGAAGCGGAATAGATCGGCGTTGTCGTAGAACAATTGTGTGATGACCACGTCTCCCCCGGCATCGACTTTCCGCTTGAGATTCTCCAGATCAATCTCGGGGTTCGGCGCCTCTTGGTGTGTCTCCGGATAGCCGGCCACGGCGATGCCGAACTGCGGGAACTCGCCGCGAATCAGCGCGACCAATTCATTACCGTAGCGCAACCCGCCGGCGACAGGCCGGAACGAGCTGTCTCCTTTCGGCGGATCGCCGCGCAGGGCGACGATGTTCTCGATCATCCGCTGGCTCGCCTGCCCGAGGTAATCGCGAAGCTCAGCAACGGTCGAGCCGACGCAGGTGAGGTGCGAAGCGACGGTGCAGCCATAGCGCCGCAGGACTTCGGCGACGATGTCGAGTGTCTTCTTGCGGGTCGAGCCTCCCGCACCGTAAGTGCAGGTGACGAAGCTGGGGCGAAAGACCATCAGCTCATCGAGATGGCGGAACAGCGCCACATCGCCCGCCTCGGTCTTAGGCGGAAACAACTCGAACGACAATCCGAGCTTGCCGGGGCCGTAAGCTTCAGAGACTCGCATATTTTGTAGTCGGCACACTCCGCGTGCCGCGACCGAATGCGGCGGACGGCACACGGAGTGTGCCTGCGACGTTGCGCCGCGCGCTTACTTCTTCCCTTTCGCCGCTTTGAGCCGGGCGGAGATTCGGGATTTGACCCGACTGGCGCGATTCGCATGGATGACCCGGGCCGCAGCGGCCTGATCGAGCTTCTTGGTAGTCAGGCGGAACTCGGTCTCACTCTTCTCGATATCGCCGGCCGTCGCCAGCTCGAGCACCTTGCGAATCCGGGTCTTCAATTCCGACTTCGTGGCCCGATTCCGGGCGCGGCGGACCAAACTCTGACGCAAACGCTTTTTGGCGCCGGCAATATTAGGCATGGATTCACGGCCATCGGGGCTAGAGTCGAAAAAGGGTTCGTGTGCGAATCAACCACCATCGCGCATCTTGTTGATTTTGTCAAGCCGTTCCGAGACGTCTTTGAATCCAAAATCGAGGCCGGCCAGCTCCGTCAAGTACTTTTCTGCCCGATCGAGGTCGGGAGGATTCAACTTGTCCATCGCTAAAACCCCGATACGATACAGGGCCTGCTTTCGCGGCTCTTTGTCCCGGTCTCCCATATGCTCGATGGCCTGGGCAAAGTTGTCGATCGCCAACTTGACTTGCGCGATCGCCTCAAAACATTTGCCCAGCTCGATATGCACGGCAGCCTTCCGCTTGGAATCACCGCGAGCCTCCTGGAAGGCTGGAATTGCCTCGCGAATCTTACCCGCGCGCCGCAGCCGCAGGGCATACTCGAATTTCCACGTGGTGTTGCCTGGATAGCGTTCGCTGCGGGCACGAAAAACCTCCAACTCGACCTTGTTCATTTCCGCGGCCATCTGCCGGGCGCGCTCGCGGTTCTCGTCG
>DASZFO010000149.1 GCA_035939775.1 Pirellulales bacterium
TTGGGCGCCGCGAAGGGAAGAGTATGAAGCACGCGGCTTTCGACGAATCCTGGGTCCTGACGGGCGACGCCGGGAGCGACCGGTGAGTCTGTTGTACCTCGTCCGCCATGGCCAAGCGTCGTTCTTCGAGGAGAATTACGATCGCCTTTCGCAGCTGGGTGAGACCCAAGCGCGCCGGCTGGGCGAGTTCTTTGCCGCGCGGCAGCTGAAGTTTGATGCCGTGTATTCCGGTCCGGCCGAGCGACAAAAGCGAACGGCGTCAATTGTTGCCGAAGCGATGGGGGCCGCCGGCTCGCCCTGCCCGGCGCCGACGATCATCGAGGGACTCAACGAGCACGGCGGCGACAAACTGCTGAGCAAGCCGCACATGCAGATGGTCTTAGAAAAGTATCCAGAGCTTAGCGTGTTGGAGCAGGCATTTCGGCGGGCTCGCGAGCCGGAAGACGTGCAACGGAGCTTTCAGAAATTGTTCGAGGCGGCCGTGCTGGTTTGGACTCGTGGAGAGATCAGTCCGCCGGGAATGGAGCTTTGGGACGAATTTCATAGCCGTGCGCGGCGGGCGTTCGATTCGATCATCTCGCATCCGGAACGAGGCAAAACGACGCTGGCCGTTTCGTCGGTGGGACCAATCTCGGTGGCGGTGCAGATGGCGCTTGGCACGTCGATTCCCGTCAGCCTTGATCTCGGCTGGCGGCTGCGAAATGCCTCCGTGACGACGTTCCTCTACAACCCCGGGCGGTTCAACCTCGACGGTTTTAATTCACTCGCGCATCTGGCAGATCCGGACGAGATAACGTACCGTTAAGTGCGATTGCGTTGCGTCGGCCGTTCGGCACCCGATGACCTCTGGCGGGAGTTCTCATGGACTTCTCAATTCCGCAACCGCTCCAAGAAACACTGAGATCCGTCCGCAAGTTCTTGATTGAGGAAGTCTATCCTCTCGAGCGCGATCTGCTGTCGCGCCCGTTTCGCGAGCTGTTACCGGCACTCCACGCCAAGCGCGAGAAAGTTCGCGAGATGGGGCTGCTTACGCCGCAGATCGGCAAAGAGCAGGGCGGGTCCGGACTGAAGTTCATGGAGCACGCGCTCTTGAGCGAAGAGCTGGGGCGCACTCCGCTCGGACATTTCGTCTTTAACTGCCAGGCTCCCGATGCCGGCAATATGGAAATCCTGCAGGAGTTCGGCACGCCCGAACAAAAGGAGACGTGGCTCAAGCCGCTCGTCGCCGGCAAGATTCGCAGTTGTTTTTCGATGACCGAGCCTGGCTACCCCGGCTCGAATCCCGTTTGGATGAATACGACGGCTGTGGTCGAGGGCGATTCGTATGTGATCAACGGTCGCAAATGGTTCACCTCGTCGGCCGATGGCGCCCGGTTCGCGATCGCGATGGTGGTCACCGATCCCAAGGCCGACCCGCACGCTCGGGCCAGCCAGATCATCGTTCCCAGCGACACGCCCGGTTTCAAAATCGTGCGCAACATTTCAGTAATGGGGCACTCGGGAGAGGACTGGCCCAGTCACAGCGAAGTATCGTACGAAAACGTCCGCGTGCCGAAAAAGAACCTGCTCGGCCGCGAAGGGGCAGGTTTCGAGATCGCGCAGGCGCGGCTGGGGCCGGGGCGGATTCATCATTGCATGCGGTGGATGGGGATCTGCGAGCGATCGTTCGATTTGTTATGCGAACGGGCCGCCCGTCGGGACCTCGCTCCGGGCGACAAGCTCGGGACTCGGCAGACGATTCAGAATTGGATCGCTGAAAGTCGTGCCGAAATCAACGCCGCGCGCCTGATGGTTCTCAAGGCGGCTTGGACAATCGATCGGGAAGGGACAAAAGCGGCTCGCGACGAGATTTCGCTGATCAAGTTTTTTGCCGCCGACGTGCTGATGAAGGTCATCGACCGGGCCTTGCAAGCGCACGGGGCATTGGGCATGACGGACGATACGATCCTGGCCTATTACTACCGGCACGAGCGGGCGGCGCGGATTTACGACGGGCCCGACGAAGTCCACAAGAGCGTGGTTTCGCGACGCATCCTGCGCGGCTACGGCTTGTCGTAGGTGCCAGCAACCGATGAGTGAGCAAATCACCACGACGTTTGCCGATTCATCGGCGCCCGTGCGCAAAGGCGAAGAGCTTGACGCTAGCCGTCTCGGTGCGTACCTGACCGAGCATTTGGGCCAGCACGACGCGCGCCTCGAGATCGAGCAGTTTCCGCAAGGGTTTTCGAATCTCACCTATCTGGTGCGGTTCGGAAGCGACGAATACGTCCTGCGACGGCCGCCATTCGGAAACATGGTGAAGTCGGCGCACGACATGGGACGGGAATTCAACGTCCTGTCCAAGTTGTCGAAAGTTTACGAGCTGGCTCCCAAGCCCGTTGTGTACTGCACTGACGAGTCGGTGCTCGGCGCGCCGTTTTACGTGATGGAGCGGCGTCGTGGGGTGATCTTGCGCCGCAAGCTTCCCAAGAACTTCCAGCCTGACCCACAAACCTTCCGCCGCTTGGGGATCGCGTTCATTGAT
>DASZFO010000150.1 GCA_035939775.1 Pirellulales bacterium
CGCTACCGGACGGGCTTTCCACCCGCAAGGTTCCAACGAAAGGTTTCAGATTAGCTTCCGTTCATCTCATCCCCCTTTCCCAAGCTTCTTGGCGCAATCGGATCGACCGCAGTTGCGAAACTACGTCGGTCGGGCGGACCGCCGCAGGTTAAGCCGATGACAGGAATGCAGCCACGAGCGTTGAGCAAACAAACCAACAGCCAAGCGTCGCGGCCGCGGCCATGCGGGTCAGACTGTTTGCCATAGCTGTATGTCGGCGGCGGATCCCGACGGCGCCCGCAGGACTTCTCACTCTTTTGAGTTCCGCGCGGCCTGAAATCGCGTCGAATCACTGCGGCGCAACCAAATCGGGATTCGGATGCAACAGCGCATCGACGATTGCCACATAGGCCAGCTTCCGCTGGTTGTTGGAGTCGAAGATCAACGGATTCTGCCGGAAGCGCCAGGTGCGGCGGTCACTGAGGCCCCAAAACGTCACGCGTTCCACCGCATCCTTGTGCTTGATTAAGATTGCGAACAGCCGCGCATAAGCATCCGCTTGGGCCTTGAGCGCTTTCGTAGAAGCCGGCGCCACACTGCGGCCGCCAAACCCACCGCCGCGCCAGCCGGGACCGGGGCCGAACTGGCCCCCCGAGGCGCCGCGAATCGTCACGTCCAGCTCGGTGATGCTGACTTTCAGCCCCAGCGAGGCATAGTCGGAGATGGCGCTGTCGAGCGCGGCATAGGGCACACCCGTGGTACTCCAGTGGCCTTGGATCCCCACGCCCTGGATCGGCGCGCCGTCCTTGATCAGGCGCTTAAGCAGCACCATCGAACTTGCGTGCTTGGGATCGGCCTCGATGCCGTAGTCGTTGTAGTATAGCTTGGCGTCAGGGTCGGCTTCGTGGGCGAATTTGAACGCCAGCGTCAGGAACTCCGGTCCGATGGTCTGCATCCATCGGGAATCGCGAAGGTTCTCGGTTTGGCCCGTTTCTTCATTGCCACCGTCATTGATGGCTTCGTTGACGACATCCCAACTCAGAATCTTGCCTTTGTAGCGGCCCACCAGCGTGTTGATATGGTCTTTCAGGCGCTGCGTGACCGTCGCCTCGTCGCCGTTACGGAAGAACCAGTCGCTCGTCTGGGCATGCCACACTAGGGTGTGGCCATGGACGGCCATGCGGTTGTCTGCGCACCATTTCACCAGGGCATCGGGTCGCTCAAATCTCCAGGAGTTCTCGCTCGGATGAACCACGGCGGGCTTCATGCAGTTTTCCGGCGTTACGATGCCAAAGTTCTCTTTGGCGAGGCCTTTTTCCAGATCCGAGTAGTTGCCAGGTAGATCGCCCGCCATACCGATCAGAAAGTGATTCCTGTACGTGTCCTTGATATTCGGGCCATGCTGGTCCACCGCCGGCGCCGAGTTCGGTGAGCTGGAGGGCCGGGATGCGGGCTCTGCGGCCATGACCGCTACGGCGGCCAGAAGAATGGCTCCCACGCCGGTTGCTAGAACCGCAACCCGACGTCTGCTATGGGGACTCATTCCTTCTCCTTTCTGGAACGGCAGTCATAACCGGAAATTGATGCAAACCGGCGGTGAAAATATCATCCTCTCGCGCTGGAGACTTTGCAACTAGAAGGAACCGCTGAAAGATGCCATTGTTGTCAAATGCGGCGAGCCACAGCAAGATTTGCGAGTCCATCGCTGCATCTGGTTTAAGGGGGCACCATCATCCTTTGAATGACAACGATCGGCGGAACCATAATGTCCGCCACCGGTCTTTCAAAAGAGCTGAGAATAAGTCGACGGTTTGGCACGACCCCTCCTAGATGGTTATTGTCATCGACCACGTAGAAATAAATGATCCGTGCTTCCGACGACTTTTCCCGCACGGAGGTCAGTGCTTCACCGACGGTCTGACCAACCCGCAATCAGATAAAGTCAGTCCGCATATGTTCGGTATCGTTCGCTGCATGATCACAATCACATCAATTCTCAACTGCACCCCGCCAATCGCCTTGGCGGCCCTGCTCGCCGTCCTGCCCGTTCGGGCCGACACCGCCCGGAATCCGATCATTTTCGCCGACGTTCCGGACATGGCGATCATTCGCGTGGGCGACAGCTACTTTATGAGCAGCACCACGATGCACCTCAGCCCGGGGCTGCCGATCATGAAGTCCACGGACCTCGTGAATTGGCGGTTCGTGAGCTACGCCTACGACACGCTTGATGACGTTGACGAACTCAACCTCAGCAACGGGAAGAACGCCTACGGGAGGGGCTCGTGGGCCAGCAGCCTGCGTTATCACGACGGCACGTTCTACGTCACGACGTTTTCCGGCACGACGGGGAAGACGTATGTCTATACGACGAAGGACATCGAGAAAGGCACGTGGAAGGCCTCGTCGTTCAAGCCCGGGCTGCACGACCACTCGCTTTTCTTCGACGATGACCGGCGAGTCTATATGATCCACGGCAGCGGCGAGATCAAGCTCATCGAGCTTGCCGCCGACGCCTCGGCGCTCAAGCCCGGCGGGGTCAACCAGGTGATCATTCCTGACGCCAGCTCCGTGGCGGGTCCCAACGTCGGCCTGAAAGCGGAGGGATCCCAGATCCACAAGATTAACGGCAAATACTACTTATTCAACATCACCTGGCCGAAGGGCGGCATGCGCACCGTGATTGTCCACCGGGCGGACAAGATCACGGGTCCGTATGAGGGCCGAGTCGCCTTGCAGGATAAGGGCGTGGCCCAGGGCGGCCTCATCGACACGCCGCAGGGCGATTGGTATGCCTACTTGTTTCAGGACCACGGCGCGGTTGGCCGCATCCCATTTCTCGTTCCGGTCAAGTGGGAGGATGGCTGGCCGGTGCTGGGCGTGGACGGCAAGGTGCCCGACAGACTGAATCTTTCCGGCAGCACGGGCTGCATCCCGGGCATCGCGGCTTCCGACGAGTTTGACCGCCGCCCCGGCGAGCCCGCGCTCCCGCTGGTCTGGCAGTGGAATCACAATCCCGACAACAGACTCTGGTCACTTACCCAGCGACCAGGCTTTTTGCGGCTCACTACCGGGCGTGTCGATGCCGACTTCCTTTTGGCTCGAAACACCCTGACGCAGCGGACCTTCGGCCCGAAGAGTTCGGCCACGACGGCCATGGATTTGACCAATATGCGGGACGGCGATTTTGCCGGTCTCGCCCTGTTGCAGAAAAGGTACGGCCTAGTCGGCGTCAAAGTCGATGGGAACGCCAGGTCCGTCGTGATGCTAAGCGCCGCGTCCGGCTCGCCGGTCGAGGTGCAGAGTGTTCTACTCGCCCAGAAGATCGTCTATCTGAAGGCCGACTGCGATTTCAGTGGCCGTGCCGACAAGGCGCGATTCTTCTACAGCCTCGACGGCAAGACGTGGACTGCGATCGGCGGATCCCTGAAGATGACCTATACGCTTCCGCACTTCATGGGCTATCGTTTCGGTCTGTTCAATTTCGCAACCAGGACCGCAGGCGGATTTGTGGACTTCGACTTCTTCCGCGTGAGCGACGGGATCACCGCTGTCGAGTAAGGCCGCAACAACGTGGGGCCACAGGCATCATGCCTGGGCAGCGACTTTCACGTAACAGGTTGTCCCCTTGCCCCTTGGTATGGCAAGAGTTCCGACAAAGGACCGTTTTTCGGGAAGGGTCAGCGGGAAGTCCTGGCGGCCACGCGAACCCGTCACCGGCCTTGCCACTTTTTCATAACGAGTCGCAACCTGGCCCGGCGGTGGAGTTGGGGCCGTCGGTTCATTGCCGGTTACGACTCGGAACTTTTTCACCAAATTGCGGATTTCCAGGCGGCCGACCTTTGTACGATTCGTCCGGTAACTCAGGGCATTACCGATTGACCGCGGAGCTGCCACATCGATCAGAGGAGGAACCACACAACCACCCTTATCCCAATAGCGAGCCAGTCACTCGCGGGCGCGAATGGGCAGACAATCGCTCTCATTCGTCAAAGACAATGCAGACCTTACCGGTCTGCCCCTTATCCGCGAGTTCGTAAGCACGCGCCGCGTCGCGTAGCGGTAGCCGTTCGGTGCAGGTGACCTCGGGATGGACATTCCAGCGGTCGAGACGTTCAACCAACTGCTGCAAGTGGTACAACGACGTCACCCAGGATCCAAAGAGCGTGATCTGCTGATGGATCAAAACGGGCGACACATCGAACTCAACTTTATTTCCCTCGCCGACAAACGCGCAGCGTCCCCATTGTCGCGTGCCTTGAAGGGCCAAGAGCCGTGCCGCCGGCGCCCCCGAGCAATCGATACTGACTTCACAGCCCCTGCCGCCGGTGATCGACTTGATCTCGGAGAGGCTTTCGTCGTCGGCCGAAAATGTATAGTGGCAGAGTCCCAGATCTTCGGCCAGGGCCCGCCGTGAGGGGGCAATATCGATCCCGATGATCGGCTTGGCTCCCATGGCTTTGCCAAGTTGTGCCGCGGCCAATCCCACGGGTCCGAGCCCCGTCACGAGAAGCCGATCGTCGCCGCCAAGTTTCATACGCGTGAGCGCTTCGTAGGCGGTGGCTGTTCCGCACGCACAGAGGGCGCCGTCGATGTAACTCAGGCTGTCGGGTAAAGCAATGCAGTTGTTCTCTTCCGCCAGAAGAAACGCCGCGTGGCCGCCATGGCGTTGCCAGCCGTAAGCAGCACGGTTTTGACTTTGGCAACTGATCATGTAGCCATGCCGGCAGTCTTCGCAGACGCCGCAGCCGCTGATGTGGTAGATGACGACCCGATCCCCCACTTTGCATCGTTTGCAGCCGGGGCCGACCTTGACGATTTGGCCGCTTGGCTCATGCCCGGCGATCATTCCCGCTTGGTAGCCTTCAGGTCCTTTGCCAAGGTGCGCGCGATAGATGGCGCGAATATCGCTGCCGCAGATCGAACTGGCCTTGGTCTTCAGCAGAACTTGGCCGTGACCCGGTTCCGGGATATCGAAATCTCGAAACTGCACGGTGCTGTTGCCGGGTAGAATCAAGCCTTGCATCGTGGGCATGACATCTCTCGTAAGCTTGGATCGGTTGCTTGTCCGCAGTTCGTCACGGGGGCGTGATCTGTCCATTCACATCCCACAGATCCTGCCAGTCATGTCCCGGTTTCCAGAGGAACACCTGGCCTTTGATCAACCGGCAATTTCGATCGATCCCGGCGATCTGCGACATTTCGTCGTCCGTCAAGGGCGGAGAGAGCGTCGATTGCAGATTGGCCAAGTAGTTCTTCCGCGTCACGGAAAATGGAATGGGGACTTGGCCGCGCTGCACGGCCCACTTTACACAGATCGTTGCTGGATGGCACCCGATTCTTTGAGCGATCTTGACGATCACGGGATCTTCAATGTCGACGGTATCGTCGGGCGTGATGTCGCGGTCGGGTCGCTTGGGGGCCCCGACCGGTGAATAGCCGATTGGCAGGAATCCGTTGTCGATGACGAATCTGAACAACTCCGGCTGCTGAAAGTGCGGATGCAGTTCCATCTCATTGACGGCCGGCTTGATCTCTGCGTCTCGCAGGACGAGTTTGAGCTTGGGAATCGTCATGTTCGAGGTGCCAATGTGCCTGACCAGACCTCGCTCCACCAGCTCCTCCATCTGCCGCCACGTTGCCATGTAGCGTTCGTGAATGTAGGGCTTGGCGTCCGGACTCCGGCTGTTGACACTGCACTGAGGCGGGTGAAAGTTTGGAAAAGGCCAATGGATCAGGTAGAGATCCAGATACTCCAATTGAAGATTCTTAAGCGAGGCCAGGCACGAGTCCATGACTCGATCGTGCATGTCGTTCCAGACCTTGGACGTTACCCACAGGTCTTCCCGCCTGACGCCGTTTTGGAGAATCGCGGTAAACGCCTGACCGATTGTTTGCTCGTTGCCATAGACGCTGGCACAATCGAAATGGCGATATCCTACGATGGCGGCTCCCAGAACTGCCTCCGCAACCTGCTCGGCCGAAAAGCGGTCGGAACCGAATGTCCCCAGCCCAATGGCGGGGATTTGGCTGCCCGTGTACAACTTCTTCGTCGGTACCATCCTCGCATCGACACCGTCCGTAACGGCTAAATTTGCGAGGGGCGCATCGATTGCCATTCGTCGACCTCCAGACTTCGTTAGCCAGGAGGTGGATCAAGCGATTGTCGAAATCGAGATCGTCCCAGGTCAACCATTTGATTTCACCGATTCGAGGGGCCGTCTCGGCCGACCAGCGCCGGCGACAAACTGATCGCGCGGACATTGATCGCCCGCCACTTGGCAGGATCGTGGGCGCGGAGTTCGACGCTCCCATCGCCGGCCGCCGGAACTTCGACGGAGCCTAAGTCGACGTCGGAGAACTTATCATGGGAGCCGGTCGCCGGCGCTTTTCCGGACACGCGCTGGCCAGCGACGACAATATCGAACTCGGCCTCTCCCATCGCCGCACACGCGGTACGGACTTCATATCGGCCCGGCTTATCGAAATGCACTTTCCAGGAGGCCCAATCCCCGGCGTTATCCCAGAAGCCGATGTTCTGGCGGCCGCCTTTTTCTTCGGTGGCGATTTTGTCGCCGTGCAATTTGGCGTCCTCGGGCTCGAGGACCAACCGGCCGCGGTTGTCAGGCGAGGTGGCTCTCGCGGCTGGCGTGTACGGAACGTTGGTCAGCGCCGTACCGACGATTTTAAGCCCGGTTGTATACTCGGAGATCTTCTTGTCCGGCAGCGTCACAATTAACGCTTCAGGCGTCTGCTTCCACTCGACCTTGCCATCGTAACCCAGCAGGGCGATGTTCTCGATTTGATTCACCTTCGTGCCGGCGGGCTGCGCCAGAGCGTGAATCACAATCTGCCGATCTTCCGGCCAGCCAAGAGCGATCGCATAGAGAGTGGCGCCCTTGGTCGTGAAGCGGATTTCACGGGCGTCATACTGAAAATTCTCGCGGAAGGCGCCGCCCTTCACTTTCACCGTGCTTTCGCCATAGACGAACCAGGGCCGCGTGCCGAAGATCGCTTCGCCATGAATCGCATTCCATTCCGCTAGTTCCTCGAGCATCTTTTCCACTTCAGGATCGAGCGAGCCATCGGGCCGCTGCACCACATTCAAGAGCAGATTGCCGTTCTTGCTCACGTTGTCCACGAGCCGATGGATGACCCAACTCACCGGCCGGAACTTCCAGTTTCGGTTGTAGAACCAGTCACCGATCGACGTGTCGGTCTGCCAGGGGTATGGATCGATGTTCGGCATGATGCCGCGCTCGAGATCCTCGACCCAGCGGCCCTCGGATTTCTGCTTGCAGTTGTAGACGACATCGACCTTGCCGCCGTTCATGGCCGCGCTCGTGTTGTATAAATGTGCGATGAGGCTGCGACCGACTTCGTTGCCGAACGGAACCGCGCCATCACTATAGAGCAAGTCCGGATGGTAGTTGTCGACCAGCTCCTTGATCTCGGCGAACCACTGGTGTTGCCAGCGCGGGTCGTTGCTGTACCAGCCGGTATCGCCGGGCTTGGCGGGGAAGTGATAGAGATCCTGATATTTCGGATCGGCGCCGTCGTATGGCATGCCGGCTTTTGGCCCAGTCTTGTCGGAACGGTGGCTGGATTGAAACCACGTGAAGCTGGCGCCGAGATGTTCCGAGACGCCAAAACGCAGGCCGTATTTCTTGGCTGCCTTCTGCCATTCGCCGACCACGTCGCGCTTCGGCCCCATGTTCACGGCGTTCCACTGGTGCAGCTTCGAGTTCCACAAAAAGAAGTTGTCGTGGTGCGAGCCCATGCTGACG
This sequence comes from Pirellulales bacterium, assembly GCA_035939775.1. Taxonomy (NCBI): domain Bacteria; kingdom Pseudomonadati; phylum Planctomycetota; class Planctomycetia; order Pirellulales; species Pirellulales bacterium. The sequence continues at coordinate 7,767 of DASZFO010000150.1, forward strand.
AAGTAGTGAGCCCCGGCCTTCTTGTACAGTTGCATCAGCCGGTCCGGGTCCCACTTTTCGGCCTTCCAAAGAGGAATGATGTCCTTGTAGCCGAACTCCGACGGATGGCCGTAATGCTCCAGTTGATATCGATAGTGCCGGCTGCCTTGCTCGTACATGCCGCGGGCGTACCAGTCGCCGTCCATCGGCACAGCCTGCGGGCCCCAATGCGCCCAAATGCCGAACTTCGCGTCGCGGAACCATTCGGGGCACTGGTACTGCTTGAACGAATCCATCGTGGGCTGGAAAGGCCCTTCGGCGATTGTTAGCGGAGTCTGCGTAATATCGCCTTTCGGCGCGGATTCAGCGGCGTACAACGTGAGAGGCGCCCAACAGCAGCCCACAGCAGCAATGGCAACGACTTCGCAGAGCAGCTTCCGCATGGAATAAGCCTTTCGCAGTTTGAATCGCCAGTAGAATTCTCTCTTAACCAATCGGACTCCGCGGCGACGCGCCGCCAAGCCGAAAACGATCGAACGCCTGACCTTTTAGCGCGGAGTGCGATTACGAATCCGCACGCGCAGCTACGCTCCCGCCGCTCGCTTTGCTTCCCAATCGCGGGCGTTCGTTTCGCCGTTGCGCTCGAATTCGATCTTGCCCTTGATCGTGTCGCCCTCTTGTTTGCCGGAGTACTTGCTGGTGAGCTTGTTGCCGTTGAACTCCCGGGTGACTGAGAAGCTGATGTCGCCGTTGCTGTACTTGGAGTCATCGATGGCGGCCTCGCCGTTGCGGCCGCTGATCGTGCCGGTCAGCTTGTCACCGTCGAGCTTGAGCTTCAGCGTGACTTCGCGGCTATTGTTGCCGAACGTGGTGGTCCATTTCCAAGTGCCCGTGGGATTGTCGGCCGCGGCCGCTTCTCGGGGCGGCGAGTCGGCTTGAGCCGTCGCGGGCGCGCTGATGAACAACAGCGGGGCAAACTCGTGCAGGCAGCGGCGCCATGTGAGCCACTCGTGCGCCGTGCCCGACGATTCGTAAAACACATTCTTGATTCCCGCCTTGTCAAGCGCCTCGTGATAGTTCTTCATGCCGTCGTGCATGCGCTGCCCTTCCGCCGTGCCGACGCCCAGCCAGACCAGATGCACCTTCTTGTTGAACTCATCAGCATTAACCATGACGCCGTTGTTGGCCGTCTTCAGATCGACGGGGCCGCCGCCGAAACCGCCACCCCCGCCGCTGAACCCACCGATGTAGCTGAACAAATCCAGATGCTTAAGCGTAATCTGGAACGTTTGCATGCCGCCCATCGAGAGGCCGGCCATCGCGCGGTGGTCGCGATCGGGGATCGTGCGATAAGTGGCGTCGATCGTCGGGATGAGGTCGTTGACCATGACCTCTTCAAACGCGCTGAACTGCCGGCTGAAGTCGGGGCGTGGGTTCTGGCCCGGGCCGCCGGTGCGCGGCGGGCCTGACGGGACGGCCGGGTCGCTAGGCCGGCGCGCGTAGCCCTGCTCCATGATGATGAGCATCGGTTTCGCTTTTGCATCGGCCAAAAGGTTGTCGAGGATGAAGCTAACCCGCCCCTGGTTCGGCCAGCCACGCTCATCTTCGCCGCCGCCGTGTTGCAAGTAGAGCACCGGGTAACGGGTATCGCGATTCGTGTCATAGCCCGGCGGCGTGTAGACGAAGATTCGCCGCCACTGCTGCGTCGTCTTCGAGAAATACCATCGCTCGCGGACCTCGCCATGCGGCACGTCCTTGGGCAGGTAGAAATCGACACCCTTTTCCGGAATCTCGATGCCGCTGGCGTCCTTGCCCGTGCCGTAGAAACTCTCGCTGGAAGGGTCGGCAACCTCGGCGCCGTCAATGAACACCCGGTAGTAATGGAACCCCGGGACCTGCGGGTCGGTCGTCGCGGTCCAAAAACCGTCGTCGCCTTTCTGCGCGGGATAGCGCTTGGGCGTAAAGAAGCCGAATTCGACTTTCTGGGCGTCGGGCGCTTTGATTCGGAAGGTGACGCGGAAATCACCGTCGATCTTCGGATACTCTTGGCCGCGAATGTTAGTCGAGGCAGGAACGGCGTCGGCGGGCTTCGCAGTGCCTGACTGTTCCGCGGCTGCGGCGAAGACAAGAGGAAGCAGCGCGGCGAACGACTTGGTGTTCATCGGTGGACCTTACGATTTCGTTGGATGAGATTTCGACCAGCGAAGCGCCCGGGGCACGGGAGCGCCGGCGCCATTAGTCTCAACAGCGCCGCGTGATTATGGCGCGCCTATGATGTGTTGTCAAAGCAACCCGTGCGGCGCGTCGGAGTGACGCACACTTGACGCCGACTTGGCGATGATCGTGAAGCGGTTGCCGGTGCTGCCGGCGGACGCCAAGGCGGCAATCCTAGTGGTTACCATGACCCTGTTTCCGATCGAGACTCCGGAGTTGGTGTCCGAGCGATAAGGTCACGGCGCGCGAACAATGGAGCATCAATTGCCAATCGGTTTCTGCGGCTTCACGCAGAATTGACAATTCACACCGTCGGCTTGCAGTCGGTGCCGTCCGTCACTAAATTAGAGGAGTCCGGAACACGTCTGTCCGCCGCGCCGGCATCGGCAGCTTGTCGATGTCAGTGCCCAAGAGGTGCTCAGTAAGTTTTGTCTGATGTACCCGCTCTGCTTAGCGCCGGCGAATCTCGTCGCGTTTGATGAGATCGAGAAACGGTTAAACCGATTCGAGCGGATCGTCGATGGTATCAGCACCGCCGGGGCTCCTGCGAATAGACGCTCGGCGCCGGACTTGTCAGCCAATGAGAATTGGAGCAGTACCCGTAAGCACCGCCAAAAATCGTTCTGACCTTTTCACTCTCCTGGAGCGGGATCTCGCAGTGTAGCTCTACGCGCGGATTTCGGAACCGGCCGCTGGCACCAGGGCGCCATTGACCGGTAAGTGCGAAAGAATAAGAAGATGGATTTGCACCTCTTCGGCCGGCTTGGCGGCTGGCGGCGGGTATGGACCAGCGGCGGCCGCCATCATTCGGGTACGTCGGCGATGCGCCAGCGACGTTTGACGCTGGAGTCATTGGAATCGCGGACGTTGCTCTCGGCCGCGACGATCAACTGGGCGACTCAGTTGCAGGCCATTGCCGGTTTCGGCTCGTCCAGCGCCTGGAATAATCTGGGGTCTCTGGACAGCTCGCAGCAACAGTTGTTGTGGTCGACGACTAACGGGGCCGGCCTGTCGATCCTCCGCAGCAAAATCCTCTCGGACACCAGCTCCAGCAGTTGGGAAATCGACTCGATGCAGAAGGCCCAGGCGATGGGCGTGACGATCTTCAGCACGCCGTGGGGCCCACCCGCCGCGTGGAAGAGCAACGGTAACGTCGCCGACATCGTCAACGGCGTCGCCACCGGCGGCTACTTGCTTTCGGCCGATTATCAAAACTACGCGAACTGGTTGGCGCAGTACGTCATCAACATGCACAACGACGGAATCACGGTCTACGCGGTCTCGATGCAGAACGAGCCCGACTGGCAAGCCAGTTACGAGTCGTGCCTCTGGACCGCGCAGCAGTTTCACGACGTGCTCTCGATCCTCCACGACACGCTGGCCAGCGACGCCGCGACCTATCCTTATTTGGCAAACGTCAAGATCATTCTGCCCGAGGAGACCCACTGGGACTCATTGAACTTGGTCAGCCAGGTGATGAGTGACCCGACGGAGTCGAACTACGCGAACCTCATTTATGCCGATCACACGTACGGCGATTACAGCAACAACAACCCGATCACCGGCTTGAACGGGCACCAGATCTGGGAGACCGAACATACCGGCACGGACCCGAGTCAGGGCATTCAAGCGGGACTGGACGAGGCGACGAGCATCTACCATGTCGTTGCCCAAAACCAGGCCAGCGCCTATGTCCATTGGTGGACCAACGCGGGGGGCGGTGCCGGCCTGCTCGGCGGGAATTGGCAATCGACGAAGCTCTTCTCGGCGATGGAGAACTACTCGAAGTTCATTCGGCCCGGCTGGGTACAGGTGGGCGAGAGTGACGACGGCGGGCTGGACATCAGCGCCTATAAGAATCCCGCCACGGGCGACTTCGCCACCGTGCTGGTGAACACCTCGTCGTCGGCGATCACGGAAACGATCAATCTCAATGGGGCCTACTCGCCCGAGCTGACTCCCTGGGTGACGTCGGCCACGTTGGACGTGGCCCAGCAGCAGTCGATTCCCACGACGGGCAACGGCGGCAGCTACACGTACACGATCCCCGCGAAGAGCATCGTGACGCTCACCGGCAACGCGACAACGACGCCCGTGAGCGAAAAGCCGGTCGGACTGCTGGCCTCGGCGGCGACGACCAGCTCGATTACGCTGTCGTGGACGAACAATCTCATCGGCGCCGCCGGCTATACGGTGCAGCGCTCGACGAACGGCACGACGTGGACCACGCTCAGCAGCTCGCTTTCATCGAGCACGTTCACTTACACCGACTCAGGGCTGCCGGTCAACGCGCCCTTCTACTATCGCGTCCAGGCCAACAACGGCACGCTTGACTCGAACATCGTCGCGGCGATGACGCAGCCGCCGGCGCCGACTAACCTGACGGCGAGCTACAACGCGTCGAACCAGAACGTGACGTTGAACTGGACGAAAAACGGTTTGTCGACCACGGACTACGCGGTCGACGTTTCCACCGACGGCGGCGTCACGTGGACCATCCAAACCGCCGGCATTTCTTCGGGTTCGGGATCGGCGAGTTACACGGACACCTCGGCCCCGGAACTGACCACGCTGCAGTACCGCGTCCGCGCGGTCTACGGGTCGAATTCGTCGGCGCCGACCAGCGTGGCGACTGTGACGACGACGGTCTTGAAGGCGCCGACGGGTTTGAGCGTCACGGCCAGCGGCAGCTCGGCGGTCCTCATGTGGACCGACGGCACGACCACCAATTCGACCGTATCGGTCGAGCGTTCAATGGACGGCACGAACTGGACCGTCATCGCCTCGGTCAACCACGGCGTCCAAACCTATACCAATTCGCCGGTTACGGAAGGTGGGACGTACTATTACCGCATCCGCAACTACGATAGCGCGGCCATGCCGCCGACTTACTCGGCATACAACACCGCTGCGGCAATCACGATACCGCCGGCCGCGCCGACGCACGTGGAAGTGGTGTTTTCCCCGTTGCCCACGCTGATGGCCAGGGTGCTTTGGGTCAACAATTCGACCAGCGACACCGATTACGAGGTTGACCGCAGCGGCAACGGCGGCAGCACCTGGACGACGCTTAATAACGCGCTGCCCGCCAACAGCACGAGTTACACCGACGCGACCGTGACCGGCGGCCAGACCTACGAATACCGCGTGGAGGCGCTGACCAATGCGCTGCCGTCCACGTCGGCGGCGACGCTTTCGGAGACGGCGTCGGCCCTGCCGGCGCCCTATGCGCATGGCGATATCGGCGACGCGGGCACGGTGGGATTGGCGGGCTCCGTTAGTTATGACTCCTCGACCGGCACCTATACGCTCAATGGGGCCGGGGCCGACATCTGGAACGCCGCCGACGGCTTCCAGTTCGCCTACACGACGCTGACGGGCGACGGCCAGATCAGCGCTCGCGTCACTTCGCTGAGCAACACCAACGCCTGGGCCAAGGCTGGGCTGATGTTCCGCAATGGCACTGGGGCCGACGCAGCCTTCGCCGACGTGGTGGCCACCCCCGGCAACGGCGTCAGCTTCCAATGGCGCGCCACGGCCGGCGGCACGCCCGGCTACGCCCAGGTCACCGGAATCACTGCCCCGGTCTGGCTGCGGTTGATCCGGGTCGGCAACCAGTTCAGCGCGTATTACTCGCCTGACAACGTGACTTGGACGCAGATCGGCGGGAGCATCTCGATCGCGATGGGAACGACCGCCTATCGGGGCATGGTCGCCTGCTCACACAGCAGCAGCCAGTTGGCTGCCGCCACGTTCACCAACGCTGCGTTGACGGGCACCGGCAATCAAGCGCCCACGGTGGCGACGGCAGCCGCGGCCAGCCAGTTGCCGCCGCCGAATGCAGCAACCGCGAACTTGAGCGTGCTGGGCGCTGACGATGCCGGCGAGGGGAACCTCATTTACTCCTGGGCCACGAGCGGCATACCGCCGGGCGCCGTGGTTTTCAGCGGCAACGGGCAAAACGCCAGCAAGAACACCGTCGCCACGTTCAGCGCGTTCGGAAGCTACTCCTTCGTGGTCACGATCGCCGACCAGTTCGGGATCTCGACGACCAGTTTTGTCAATCTGACGGTGAACCAGGCAGTCAGCAGCATCGTTATCAGCCCCAGCGGCGTGACGCTCGCTCCCAACAACCAGAGGCAGTTCACGGCCACGGCCTACGACCAGTTCGGCGCCGTGTTTCCGACCCAGCCAAGCTTCGTTTGGTCCAGCTCCAGCAGCAACCTCGGTTCCATCAACGCCGCATCGGGACTTTACTCCGCCAACAATTTGCAAGGCATCACCACGGTCACCGCCACCGCCGGTACCGTGAGCGGCTCGTCCACAGTGAACGTGACGACGCTCCCCGCGCCGTTGGCATGGTATGCGATGGATGCCGCGTCTGGTTCGACCGTGGCCGACTCCTCCGGGCACGGCTACAACGGGACCGCCATTGGCAGCTACAGTTGGACGGCCGGCGAGACCTCCAACGCGCTGGCGCTTGGCGGCGGTTACGCCACGCTGCCCGGCGCTTTCGCCACGTCGCTCCAATCGATCACCAACTTCACGATCGGCGGCTGGGTCAGGCTGACCAGCATCGGCAATTGGGCTCGCCTGTTCGACTTCGGCACGGGAACCAACGACTATATGTATTTGGCCCCCGCGGATGGCAACGGCTATGTCCGCTTCGCGATCACGACCGGCGGCGGCGGCGCCGAGCAACAACTGACGACGACGACTGCGCTAGCAACCAACACCTGGACGTTCTTGGCGGTTACGCTCTCCGGCACGACCGGCACGCTCTACATCGACGGGGCCGCGGCCGCAACCAACAGCTCGATGACGCTCAACCCCAGCAGCCTCGGAAACACTTCGCAGGATTACCTCGGCAAGTCGCAGTACACAGGCGATCCGACGCTCCAAGGGAGCCTCGACGACGTGCGGATTTACAACGTCGGCTTCTCCGCGACGCAAGTCACCCAGCTCTACGATTCCTACTTCCCGCCCACCGTGGCCACGCCGGCGGCCGCCAACCCGCCGACGGTCACGGGCACGACTTCGACCCTTTCGGCTTTAGGCACGTCGAGCGTCAATCTGCCTCTCACCTACACGTGGTCTCCGATCGGCACTCCGCTCGCGCCGGTCACGTTCAGCGTCAACGGTACGAATGCGGCCAAATCGACGGTGGCCACCTTCAGTAAGGCCGGCATGTACACGCTGGGCGTTACGATCGTCGACAGCTATGGGCAGTTCGCGACCAGCAGCGTTGCGGAGAACGTCCAGCAGACGTTGACCGGTCTCTCGGTTTCGCCCTCGACCGCCAATATCACCGGTGGCGGCAGCCAGCAGTTCACGGCCACGGCCAACGACCAGTTTGGCCGGCCAATGGCGTCTCAACCGACCGTCACGTGGACGCTTCTTTCCGGGCCGGGCAGCCTGACTAGCGGCGGTTTGTACACGCCGCCGTACGCCAGCGGTTCGGCCACCGTGCAGGCAAGTGCTGGCGGCTTCGTGCAGACGGCGTCCGCGAATTACGCCGCGCAGGCCCAGTGGAACGCCGCGTCAAGCAGTTCCTGGACTACCGGCGGCACCTGGACGGATGCCTTCACCAGCGCCATGCTGGCCGCTCCGGGCGTTCGCGGGCTGACCGGCGATACGGTCTTGTTCGCGTCAAACATGGGTCCGATCGCGACACTGGATGGGGCCAGCCCAACGCTGGCCGGCATCACCTTCGACTCCGCGACGACCAGCTACACCATTGCCCCAGGCTCCGGCGGCAAGCTCCAAATGAACGGCGGCACGAGTAACGCGTCGATCCGAGCGGCCACCGGCAGCCATTCCATTGCCGCCCAACTCAGCTTGCTGAGCAACTTGACCATCAGCGCCGCCGCAGGCAGCTCGCTGACGATCTCCGGCGCCATTAGCGGGACTGGCCAATCCCTCACCAAGACAGGCGCCGGGACTCTGACGCTCAGCGGGGCCAACAGTTTCACCGGCGGCACGACGGTCACCGGCGGATCGCTCGTCGTCGAGAGCGGGGCGTCGCTCGGCGGCAGCCTGGCGATCAGCGGCGGAAGTGTCGTCACGATCGCCGCCAGCGATGCCAATGGAAATCCGCTGAATGCCGTGGCGGCTAGCAACACCAGCACGGCGATCGACGCAACGCCCAGTTCTCCGCAGCCGGCCCCGACGATTGCGGCCAGCCGGTCGGCCGTCGCAACCGTCTCTGCACTGACCTCGACCACCGCTTCGTCGGAGCCGCCGATTTCTGTCGCCGTCGCGCCGAGTTCTCACGGTTCCTCTGGATCAGCATCGATCGTCAACTCAAATCCTTCGGATTCGGCTGGCCTGGTTGCTTTGCAATCGTCGAGCGAGATCGTCCGCGTGTCAGACTTCACTTTTCCCGTGAGCGAGGAGAGCAAACGGTCATCATTGCTTACGAGCACTGGCGTCTCGTCGACTTCCGACGCGGCGACATTTCTCGAACGGCAAACTGCCATTGCCGCAAACGGAAATGGCGAGTTACTTCGTCGCGACGCCGTCGCGGCCGCGTTCGCGGATGCTGATGTTCTGGAGTGGGCGGCCTCGACGCCGACCTCTCAGCCTTCGGCGGCCGACGCCGATATCTCCCTATTGTCCGACGATCTGCTCGCTGCGATCGGCCGACAATGGCGAAGCTGAATCGGGGCCGGGCAACGCGATCTTTGTCTTGGCCGGTTACTCGCGGCTGCTTTTTAACTTTTGAACCGTGCTCGACGCGTCGGTCGGATCGACCGAAGTTTTGTGTTGCGTCGGTCGGCTCAATCGACGCTGCGAAACCGCGTCGGTCGGGCGGACCGCCGCGCCCAAGGAGCCAGGTGGTCCGAACTGCCGAGCGATGCCGCGGTCCGAATGCGGTCTATGTTAGGAAAGGAGTCGCTGGGGTCCGAAGCTGGGAAGCTCTGGTACGACGATTTCTCGTCCGGGAGTCAGATGGAGAGCGACCATAACGTAAAAGGCTTGCGCGTCACAATCACTTGTCCCTTGCGAGAGACCAAAGTCTGACCCCGTCACTGCCGCCGCTCACGAGGGCCGTCCCTTCGGGAGAGAAGGCGATCGAACCGACCCAGTTGCCATGCCCGCGGAGCGTGCGCCTTAACTCGCCCGTGACCGCGTCCCAGAGCATGATCTCCTTCCGGATCGCGGCCGCCACCGTTCGGCCGTCGGACGAGATGGCCAACCCCCGCAGCTGGTCCCCGCCGGAAAACTCCCGCAGCACCGTCCCGGTCTGCACGTCGAACAGCCGGACGGAGCCGCCGGTGAAGCCGCACGCCAGCCGCTTGCCGTCCGGTGTGAATGCCACGGCCCACACCTGCTGCTCGTCGGCACCAAGCAATCGCCGCTGCTCCTTCCCCGTCTCCGCGTCCCACAGGACCAGTTCTCCCGCCGCACCTGCCCCGTCGCCCCCGCCGGCGGCCACGGTCTTGCCGTCCGGCGAAAAGGTCACGGCGAACACCCAGCCGGGGAAGCCGCGGCTCGGTTTGGCACCGGCCGGAGGATCGGGCAAGGACAGCGCCCGGACTTCCGTCCCCTTCCCTACGTCCCAGAGCCGCACCGTTTTGTCGGAACTCCCGCTGGCCAGCGTTTTGCTGTCGGACGAGAAGGCGATCGTGTGGACGATCTCGGTGTGGCCCTTGAGTGCGCCTGCTTCCCGCCCGGTCAAGGCGTCCCACAGCCTGATTTCCTTGCCGCTGCCTGCAGCGGCAAGGAGGCGGCCGTCGGGGGACCAGGCGACCGCCCGGATGACGCCCGCCGGCTGGGTCGCGGTGCGGACTCGCTTCCCGGACGGGGCGTCGAAGACCGTGACGTCACCGTCCGCGTTACCGGTCAGGACCATCCGCCCGTCGGGCGAGAAGGCCACGGGGCCGCCGCGCGTTGTCAGCGCGCGCCCGCCCGGCACAGGCGACGAGTCATCACCGCAGGCAGTCGCAGACGCGGCCGCCAGACAGCACAGGGAGAATGTCAGCAACCTTCGCAGATGGAACTCCGATCACTGCGGGTAGGAGCCTCGTGGACCGAGTTAACTAGTCGTCAAACTTATCATTCGTTAATTGTAACGCGGGTTGATATTGAGAGGCCGAGGTCCGCCGCCTGTTAATGGCCGATCTCACCGATCTTTCAATAGGTTGGCCCGGCATGGGTGTCCGCGGCCCCATCGACTGGGAGTGCCTCTGAACGAAGCAATCGCAGCCTGGAGTTGAGCTACTCGCTGATCGATTGCCGGACTGGCGACGGGATTTGAACTACTTAATCACGCGGCGTGGCAGGATGTTGCGTCAATCCGCTCGGATAAGTCTGTGCAGCAAACCGTGCCGTTTGAACATGGTTTACGAGCGATAATCTTCGTCGCGACAATGAGAAAGCGCTTCGACGTTACCGCCGAAGGGCTTCCATCTGAAAAAAGTCGGGGCGACAAGACACCGTTAGAACTTTTTATCGGTGGAGTCCGCGATTGGGAAGCCGGGTTGCGGCGAGATCTTTGTCAGGTTGCCGGACGATAAATGACTGTAACGCCGCGCTTGCCGACCGGGTCCGCCAGGCTGACATTGTACTTCGGGAAAACCAAACAGGGGCCGCGGTCAGGTGCAGCGCCTGGCTCGGAGCGCCGCCCGGCTGCTGCCGGTCACTGCCCCGGGTGCTTGATCCCGACCGCTGCGGCGGCCTTCAGGATGTACTCCATCTTCGGCCGCATCTCGCCAGAGTTCCGGTTAGTCCGAACCCTTGGCGACCGCCTCCGCCTTGACGAGGAATGCCAGCACCTTCGGGTCCATGCCAAACTGGGCACAGAGCTTGTCGCCCTGTTCCGTCCACATTCGCTTCAGGGATTGTTCGATTCCCTTGTCGCCGCCCGTGAACTGGTTTACCAGGTCCTGCCGGCGTTTCATCAGCGCCTGCACCTTTGCATCGGCGGGATCGGTGCCCTTTTCCATCTCGGCGGCCAACTGCGACCACAGCTCTGCCCAGGCGGCGGTCCCCTGGCGGGCGCGCTCGGCGGCCTGCTCCGGGTTCGCCTCCCAGCTCTTCTTGAAATGCTCCAACTGCTCAGGCGTGTAATACTGCTCGATCATGTTCATCCCTTCAATCGCTTGGAGAAACTCATCGGCGGAGACCTCCCCCGCCATGTCCAAGTGCTCGGCGAGCGTTTCGAGCCGCTCGCAGAGCTTCCGTTGCAGTTCGATCTGTTCCCGTAGGCGCGCGACGTGAAGGCGAATCACCTCCAACGGCGCGAAGCCCGGCAGGTCCAGGCAGTCGCGGACCTCCTCCAGCGCGAAGCCAAGCTGGCGCAACGACAGCACTTGCTGCAAGCGGGCGACATCCGCGGCGGTGTAGAGCCGGTATCCCGCCTCGGTGTGTAGCGACGGCGTCAGCAGGCCAATCTCGTCGTAATGGTGGAGCGTGCGCACCGTAAGCCCGGTTCGCTTGGCCAGTTCACCCACCTTCAAGGCCTCAAACTTCATGGCGATTCCCCCTGCCGACGCCCTCGGAAAAAGTCTACGACGGCATGGTACGGCCTCACGTTACGTGAGGGTCAAGAGCAAGATTGCGAAAAAAACTGGATTCCTGGCGCGATGCAACTGGGGACGGGATTTGAACTGCCAATCACGCAATGGCGTAAGAAGTTGTGTCAACTCGCCTCGAACATGGGGCCACCGCTTTTCGCGATTTGAACTCTATCCCCAACGCGAAAAGTCGTGCCCCCACAATGAGAAAGCCCTTCGACGTTCTCGCCGAAGGGCCCATTTCTGAAAAAAGTCGAGGCGACGGGATTTAAACTGCTGCAGTTCCTACTGCAAAGTGCATCATGTGGCGCGCGTCGGTCGGATCGACCGAGGTTGCGAAATTACGTCGGTCGGGCGGACCGATGCGAGCAGGCTGGCGAGCATACAACGATTTTCGCGACATTCTCACTCGCACAGGTTTCGAAGCCGTCTAAGACCCCTTTTCAGCTTTCTGACCATTTTGTATTTCCCGATTTGCGAAAGCGAACCGTGAAAACTCCGGTCGCGCGAGCCCGAGCCGCCTCTTCCCCACCGGGGAGCGCGTAAATCCAATGCATGAGAAGAGGACATCGCATTGGAACCTCGTTCCGATGACCTGTCTCTATTACAATGGGCTGCGTCAAGGAGCCCGCGCATGTCCGATTCGCCCTGGTCACTTTCCCGCCGTGAGGTTCTCGCCGCGCTTGCGGCCGCCGGCCTGGCGCCGCTTGTCACGGCGCGCCGCTGATGCCCGCGAGCCGTCCGACTCCAAAAATGATTGACCGGGCGATGAGGTGGGTGCAGCTCGCACTGGTCGAGACAGATCCCGCGACGTTCGATCCGGACTGGTGGCTCGATCTCTTCCAGCGCGTTCACGCCGATGGCGCGTGCATCTCCGCCGGCGGCCACTGAACCGCGGAAACCGGAACGACAATCCGGCGGATCCAATGAAGAATCGTCATGGCCACGAAGAGGAATATGCCCATTGCTGCCGTTGAGGGTTCGGGAACTGCAACGCCATTGTTGAGAGACTTGATTACCTCGTTGCCGTTTTGCTGCTCGATCGCATATTCCCAACCCGGCTCCAGACCCCCAACGTTAATCTGAGAAAACGAATCGGCGGAGGTCAAATTGCTGTCGCTGAGGATATCGAACGTATCGCCGGTGGTCGGGGCGAAGCCGTTGATAAAATCGAGATTCAGTTGGGCGCCGGAGTCCAGTTCTATGTTGCCGGTGATGTCGAGTTGATCGTACTCGCCGGAACCAGCGCCCGCGATTTGCAGTTCAAGTTCACCGCTGCCCGTTTGCTGGTAATCCCCCACGATGGTGAGCGTTTGCGGGTCGCCGGGCGCAACGAAGCCACCATTGATGAACTTGCCATTGACCTTCCCCGATCCCCCAAGTCTCCCGCCCAGGAGAGTTACCTGCCCCTGAATCGACCCGTTATCCTTAACCATGCCCCCGAACCCAATGCTCATGCTCCCAGCCGCCGGCGGGATGATCACTGTCCCGATGCTCGCCGTCCCTCCACCCGTGAGATCGACTCCTCCCTGCGGTCCAATCGCCAGCGTCGCCGTCGAAACGCTGGCGCCGCTCGAAAGATTCAATGCCGCCAGGCTGCCTGTCGGTCCAACTACAATCGCCTGCGCCACCGATAGAAATGCCGGCGAGTTCGTCGACCCGCCCGCCCGCACTGACCCGATGCCATTAATAGTCAAAAATCCAGCCGAGACGTTCGCCCCGGCATTTAACACCAGGGAACTCAAACCGCCGCCTCCAACCGTTATTGATTGCGAACTCGTCGTCGTCAGACTTCCGTTGCCGACGACCACCTTCCCCGGATCATTTGCCGACGTGCCAATATTAATCGGACCCAGAACGTTCACGGTCCCGCCGCCGTCGATCGTCAATTGCCCCGGCCCGCTATTGCCCACGGTCAGGCCGTCGAGGCCAACCTGAAGCGTAGCGCCCCCTAATACCGCGTTGCTCGAAGAAGACCCGTTGAACGAGCTTAAA